>NZ_LIAC01000020.1:0-68215 GCF_002210235.1 Flavobacterium sp. NLM | reverse complement strand
TGGTTATTGCGGCGGGGCTCACCTCTTCCCATCCCGAACAGAGTAGTTAAGCCCGCCTGCGCAGATGGTACTGCAGTATTGTGGGAGAGTATGTCGTCGCCTTTCTTTTAAGAATCCTCATCATGTATTTGATGAGGATTTTTTGTTTTATAATACTTTTGGAAACTAAACTCTTTTTTGGTTAAAAAACTAATATTAACAGATATGTGCCATGCAGGACTACCTGCGTTTGAAACTGCAGGCAATATTTTGTAATTTAAAGTCGAAGTATTCGAAATTGATATTATTTCCTGCCGTAGAACGACATTTTTGTTTATTCTAAAGCAAAAAAGTAACCGACAGCTGCGCTAAGAAATTATATAATTATTCTATTGATACTTAGGTTTTGTAAATCAGTATATTGGATTTTGTGCCCATACTATATTTTTTTATTGTCAACATCATTAATAAATTGAATTACACCATTCATAAAGATTTTTTGATCATCCCACATAGCTAAATGACTCCCATTTGGGCAATATAAATAACGTCCTTTTTTAACTAATTTACTTTGTTCTTCCATTGCTTTTGGATCCATTGTATCATATTTGGCACCAATCATAAGTGTTGGAATTGTAATTTCTTGTAAACGATTTTTAATATCCCATTTGGCTAATCTTCCGCTAATACCAAATTCACTTGGGCCTTGCATCATGGTATAAATTTCTCCATTTACATGTTTACTGGCACGATTTAGTCCGTCTGGCCATTCTTTTAATCTGCACAAATGTTCTTTGTAAAAATTTGGGAGTAATAATTCCATGTATCGCGGATTACTGAAATCTTTTTTAGCTTCTAAAGCTCTTATTTCTGCTAAAATTTGTGGTTTCATTTGCTTTGCTAAAACTTCATCAGCATATTTTCCATATTCAGGAGCGCTTGCCATCATATTTGATACTAATAGTCCTTTCATATTTTGTTGATACTTTAGAGCATATTCCATAGCAAGAATTCCTCCCCATGAATTTCCTAATACATAAAAATTATCTTTATCTGCATTAATTGCTTTTCTAATTTGTTCGACTTCATCTACAAATCTGTCAGTTGTCCATAGGCTGCTGTCTTTAGGCTGATCACTATAATAAGATCCTAATTGATCATATTCATAAAATTCAAAACCTTCACGTTGAAAAAATGTTTCAAAACATTCCATGTATTCATGTGTCATTGCGGGGCCTCCATGAAGGAGCAAGATTTTTATTTTAGGGTTATTTCCAAAACGTTTTGTCCAAACTTTAAATTCACCAACAGGTGTTTTTATAGGAATCATTTTTACACCGGCTGATTCTACATTGTTTTGATCGTAAGTAAAATAACTTGAAAGTACATCTGATTTGGGTTCATTTTTACAAGATGTTAAAAGTATAATCATTGAAATGATTGCGGTATAGCGCATATATTTAAATTTTAAGGATTTAGACTAAATTACAAATTATTCTTAAACGAATTTTGATCTGTATATAGTTAACCTAAATTCTCAAAATCACTATTTATAGTGATGTGTGAAATTTAGTTGAGTTATAGTTTTGCAACTTGAAAAAGTTAAAATATATAGCTGTAGAATGAAAAGTAATAGAACTATTTTAAAAATAACACCAAAGTTTCAAATTTTCTTATTCCTATTTTTTTTCGCTGGAATATGGATTTCAAACGCTCAGAATGGTTGTGCGCAAGTACCGGTTTCTGTTTTAAACGGATCGAATGGGTTTTTACTGGAAGGTAAAGCTAATGAAGATGATCTGGGATACACGACAAAAAGTGCAGGAGATATTAATCATGATGGTATACCGGATATTATGATTGGAGCGCCGGGAATTGATTTTGGCGGAATGAAAGATGTAGGTGAGATTTATGTCATTTTTGGTGGATCAGGATTTTCATTTAAAACTTTTGATGTTGCTGCCTTAAACGGAACTAATGGTTTTGTAATTAGGGGTGTTGCCGCAGGCGAAAAATTAGGAACTATGCTAAGCCCGACTGGTGACTTTAATAATGATGGAATTGATGATATTATTATTGGAAATTATACTGAGGAAGGGATGGCAACCGCACAAGTATTTTTTGGGGCTAATACATTTCAGCCACTTTACAATAGAACCGATATTGATAATACAAAAGGAATTTCTATTACCTGTAATGGAGAGGCAAATACATATATAATAGATGTAAGTTATGCTGGCGATGTGAATCACGATGGAATATCTGATATTATCATTACTGAATTTTACGCTGCAAGAACTAATAATTATGTTGTTTTTGGAGCTGCAGGTATTACGGATTTAGTCACTTCATCATTAAATGGTACAAATGGTTTTAAAATATCAGGATATGCAGTTTGGTATGGAGACAGTATTGGCCGCAATGCCGGAGATATAAATAATGATGGAATCGATGATTTAGTTTTAGGATTTCCGTCTTTTCAAGATCCAGCAAATCCTTATTCAGGAAGAGTAGTCCTGATATTCGGTAAAAATTTAAGTTTTCCTGCAATAATAGATTTGGATATTTTGAATGCATCAGAAGGAACAATTATAACCAATTCTATAAAGGAAAACCGAATGGGAAAATCAGTTGCATCAGCAGGTGATTTTAATAATGATGGTATTGATGATATTATAGTAGGAGCTCCATTTAAAGATCTTGACGGAGTTAGCGGTGTCGGTGGAGCCTATGTTGTTTTTGGAAGGAATACATTTCCGGCTTCATTTTCTATAACAAGTATAACACCAGCAACAGGTGTAGTTTTTCAAGGAAATAAATACAATGATCAGTTTGGATTTTCAGTAGCTGGAGTAAAAGATATTAATCACGATGGAAAGGATGATATTGCAATTTCTTCTAAAGAAGGAATCTCAAACAGTGGTGCCTTATATATTGTTTTTGGTGGAAATACCGCTACGGGAATTGTAAAAGAAAATAAAATTTTAAATACGGTTGGATACCAGATTTTTGATGATTTCGTTGGTTATTCTAATAAGACTTTTGCACGTGACGCAGCAGGAATCGGAGATTTTAATAATGATGGGACAAATGATTTTATATTAGGATCTACCAGAAAAGAAGATTATTATTGGGATAAAGGGAGCGCATATATTTTTTACGGCGAAACTTTAGACCGTATAGATAATGTTAAGCCAATCATTGAGTGTCCTGTCAATCAGGAACTTTATGTGAATTCAACATTACCTAATTATATTACATTATTGCCTAATGTAACAGATAATTGTCTGTATACCAGTAATTATGATTTGGTAATAACTCAAAGCCCACCTCAGGGGATTTTATTCAAAGGAGATACCAATGTAACGATTACTGTTACTGATTTATCGGGAAACACAAATTCATGTAGTTTTTTAGTAAAATTGAAAACACCTCCTTCAGCGCCAACATGTAAAACAGTAAATTTTTCGTTGGAAGAATTAAATGGAACAAATGGTTTTGTGGTATACGGAGAAACAGGTTTTATACAAACAGGATTTAGTGTAAATAAGGCAGGAGATATAAACAATGATGGTATTCAAGATTTTATATTAAGCTCAGTAGGAGATATAAGAAGTTCTTCAGGAGCTTTTAAAAATACACAGGAAATAATAAGGGGAAGTGTATATATAGTATATGGTAAAACCACCGGATTTCCGCCTACAGTTCATTTAAAAGATTTAAATGGAACGAACGGGTTTATTATTCGTGATGATGTAGATTTAAACGGATATAACAAAACAGGGACTGTAGTAGCTTCTGCAGGCGATATAAATGGTGATGGAATAGACGATATAATGTTGAGTGCACCTCACAAACAAAATATTAATTACGATGCAGGTGCAGTTTATGTAATCTTTGGGAAAACAGGAGGTCTTGGCGCTCAATTCTTTTTATCAAGTTTAAACGGAAGTAACGGATTTGTATTTTCTGGGACAGAATATTATGAAACGATAGGTGCAGGGATTGATTCTATTGGCGATTTTAATAATGACGGTTTTGATGATATCGCTGTTTTTGGAAGCGGACAATTAAAAAAAGGACATATAATTTATGGTAAAAGCGGTCCTTTTCCAGCCTTACTATTATCGACAGAGTTAAATGGCAGCAATGGTTTTTCAATTTCCGGTGATCCTGCTGTTGATAAAATTGCTAATTCTTTAACAGGATTAGGAGATGTTAATGGAGATGGCATTCCTGATATTGCTGTGGCTACTTATGATGGAGAGAAAAGATATATTATTTACGGAAGCTCTGGTTTTCCAAGTGAATTTAATGTAACAACCCTAAATGGCAGCAATGGTTTTATTGTACAGCATTCAACATCATCTTTAAAATACACAGGAATAAATAAAGTAGGCGATCTTAATCATGACGGCTTTAATGATATTGCATTCAATAGAGATTTTGTCCTTTTTGGTTCTGCAAGTATTCCGGCTTCAGTAGATTTAAACAATCTTGACGGTACAAACGGTTTTAAATTAGAAAATTCATTCGCTTCAGTAGGTAAATCTGGTAGCATTGGTGATTTTAATAAAGATGGAATAGATGATTACCTTTTTGCGGTAAATAATTCAGGTGCTGTAATTATTTACGGTAGAGAGATCTGGAAAAGTTCTATTAATATGTTCAATTTTACCGCTAAAGAAGGTTTAAGACTAACATTTTCTCACGGATACGACACATCATTTAATTTTACCGGAGATATTAATAATGATGGTTTTGATGATATTATTGGAAGCAGTATTATGTATAATTCTTCAGGTTCTGTAAAAATAAATGAGGATCCGGGAAGAGTATATGTTATTTACGGAAGAAAAAATATAACTGATACCGAAAAACCAGTAATAGCTAACTGCCCGTCCAATGAAGTTATTGCCGAAGGAGACGAAATTCCAAATTACACAAACAATATAACAGTTACAGATGATTGTGATGAATATCCTGTAATCGAACAAAATCCGGCTCCGGGAACCATTTTTACAGGAGGAAAACAAACCGTAACCTTAACCGTAACCGATGCCAGCAGTCATTTTCAAACTTGTACTTTTACTGTTTCAGATGGTATCGACCATGAAGCACCTGTTTTAACCTGTTTGGGAAATCAGCAATTAGCTTGTGGCGAAAAAGTTCCTAATTATCTTCCATTACTAACTGTAACAGATGACCTCGATACAAATGTAACGCTTACGCAAAATCCGCCGGAAGGAACCGCTTTTTATGACGGAATGGAAGTTGTTTTTACCGCTCAAGATGATGCTGGACACTACACTAATTGCAGTATAATTATTAGTGCAACTGGTGCAGATACCAAACCCCCAACATTTACTATCCCATCAAATGTAACACTATATTGCGGAGAATTTATCCCCAATTATGCATTTAGTCCTATAATGAATCTGCAGGATAATTGTAGTGATAATATTACTGCAGAAATGACACCGCCAGCCGGAACTCGTTTCTATGATGGGATTTCAATACACATAAAATACACAGATGAATCAGGAAATTATGACGAATGCACCTTCGTTGTACATTCGGCAGAACAAGATTTTACGCCGCCATTAATCTATAACTGTATCGGAAACCAGACTTTAGCTTGTGGATCAAAAATTCCAGACTATACACCTTTAGTTAAAGCAACAGACGAATGTGATCCATCGCCGGTAATTACTCAGGATCCAGCTGCGGGAAGTGATTTTACAGACGGAATGACCGTAACCGTAACCGCTACAGATGCATCAAATCAATATTCAGAGTGCAGTTTTATTGTCAACGTTTCTGCAGATACTACTCCGCCAGTAATAACCTGTATTGGAGATCAGAATTTGCTTGTGGGTACGTCACTTCCAGATTATCGTTCAATGATTACAGTTTCAGATAATTGTGATTCAAATTTAACGGTAACGCAAACTCCAAATTCTGGATCTGCAATTTCTGACGGAATGAATGTAGTTATGAACACTACGGATAATAGTGGTAATGATACCAGTTGTTCCTTTGTGATACATATTGTATTAGATAATGAAGAGCCTGTTTTTACCTGTCTTACAGATCAAATGGTGGAATGTAATACAACCGTAATTCCAGATTATACAAAAATGATTTCTGCAACAGATAACATGGATCCAAATCCTTCGATTGTTCAAAATCCGGTAGCAGGAAGTGACTATTTAGCAGGAATGACGGTTAAAATAACAGTTTCAGATCAAAGTAATAATTCAAAAGATTGTTATTTTCAACTATTTACAAATCCAATTGTAGTTGAGGCAGGAAATGATCAGCAAATTACAGAAGGACAATCTGTAAACCTTGAAGCAGTAACTTCAGAAAGCGGAACTTTTTTATGGACGCCTTCAGATGGATTAAGCAATAATGCAATTGCAAACCCAGTTGCAAAACCTTTAACCACAAAAACCTATAAAGTAGTTTTTAAAAATGAATACAATTGTGAAGCCGAAGATTCTGTAACAATAACAGTTGTTCCAGAAGATAAAGACGAAACAAAATATGGTTTTTCTCCAAACGGCGACGGAATAAATGATTTTTGGCAAATCGATGACATTACAGATTATCCAAACAATCAGGTTTTGATTTACAACCGTTGGGGCGATTTAGTTTTTCAAACTGAAAACTATGATAATGCATTAAATGTATTTACCGGAATCGCAAACAAAAGCCGAAATCTGGGAGCTAATCAATTGCCAGAGGGAACTTATTTCTTCGAAATCCTTGTCAATCAACCACATCACTTTAAAAAACTCAAGGGATATCTTGTTTTAAAACGCTAATTCATGAAAAGTATAATAAATAGTATTGCAGCCTTACTCATCATAATCATTTTTTTAGAAAAGGCTTACGCACAACAAACACCAGTTTTTTCAAGTTATAATTACAATACCGTTTTAATAAATCCCGCACATGCGGGATATTATTCAGATATAGATATTGCAATGACCACAAATGGATATTTCAACTCTTTTGATGGAAGTCCAAAAAATGTTGATTTTTCCATAAACAAATCAGCGTGGTCAGACAGATTAGGATTAGCAGCCGGAATATCCCGCGATGAGATTGGAGTAACAAATACAACCAATTTTTTTACTTCATACTCGTATAAAATTTATTATGGTTCAGATTATAAAGCAGGAGAGAAAAGATCAGCCAATTCTAAGATGATTTCCTTTGGAGTTACAGCCGGAGCAATGCTTTATAACGAAAATTTAACCGAATTAGGATTAGAATTTGATCCGGAATTTCAAGAAAACATTCACACTTTTACACCAACAGTTGGCGTAGGTTTTTTATATAATTATAATAAATTTTACTTAGGATTATCAGCACCAAACTTGTTAAATGAAGCCTTCAATTCAAAAAATAATACCAATTTAAAAAATGTATATTACAGTTATTTAGGCTACCGATTTTTTACAAGCAACCGCGAAGATTTACTTTTAAACCCAAGTGTTTTATTAAAATATATGGAAGGGTCACCTTTTCAGGCCGATTTTAATTTATTAGCAAACTACAAAAACAAACTTGAATTTGGAGGCGGTTATCGAACTTCAAACACAATAAATGTTCTGGCAGGATTTCATGTTTCAGATCATTTCAGAGTAATCTGTACCTATAATAAATCCTTTGATAATGTAGTAATTCCAGATACTTTCGGGCTCGTTTTAAATTACCGAATGGGTAAAGGATTCGAATAAATCAATCAACCAAACCATTTTCAACCGCATATTTTACCAACCCCGCCGTATTTTTAGCATTCAGTTTTGATAATAAATTACGGCGGTGTGTATTAACAGTATTTAAGCTGATAAAAGTTTTTTCGGCAATTTCAGCCGTATTGTATTCATGCGCAATCAAAATCAAAATTTCTTTTTCGCGGGAACTTAATTCCGTTAAATTCGAAACCTGTTTTTCAATTTTAGAACTGTTCGAAAGATGTTTTTCTTCCAGCTCTTCGGCAAAATAATTTTCTCCCGAAGCAATCGTATTAATCGCTTTCAAAAGTTCAGACTTCTCAGCATTCTTAAGTAAATAACCATTTACGCCAATTCTAATTAACCTCGAAATCATCATCACATTACTGTGTGTGCTTACAATTAGGATTTTTACATCTGGATATTCTTTTTTCAAAATCTTACTCAATTCAATACCATCCATTTCCGGCATACTGATATCCAGGATAATAAAATCAATATTACCCTTTTTAATTATTTCCAATGCTTCGATCCCGTTTATTGCCGTATCAACAACTCCAATATTCGGTTCCTTTTCTAATAAAGACATAATTCCCTGAAGGAACATCGTATGATCATCGGCAATAAGTAAATTTATTTTATTCATCAAACTAATATATTAGTTACTTTTTAATTCGTCAAGCTTATTTTTAAAATCAATTCCCTTAATTTTATTTTTTGATCTTGGTTCTAAAACCGGAATTTCAATATTAACAATTGTACCTCTTTTCAATTTAGAATCAATTACAAACGAACCCTTTAAGGTATCAATTCGTGTTTCTAAATTAATAAAGCCAATTCCTTTTGAACTTTTTTCCGTATCAAAACCAACACCATTATCCTCAAATAAAAGATTTAGAATATTCTCAATATAATTCAGCTGAATTTCCACTTCAGAAGCTTTTGCATGTTTAATCGTATTCGTTAGAAGTTCCTGAATAATTTTAAACGTTTCAATTTGAATATCTTCATCCAAATCATTAATCTCTTTTTTCGGATACGGAATAAACGAAATTTTAATTTTACTTGCCTCACTGATATTTCTGAAATAAGATTCCAAAACTTCCAAAAATTTATTTTGGCTGAATTTCTTCGGAAGCAAATTATGCGACAAACTTCGAACCTGCTGATACGTTTCATCCAACTGCAGGCTGATTTTCTGGACATTTGAAAAATTAGAAACATCTAAATGATTCACCTGCAGTTTTATCGCAGCCAGATTACCGCCAATACTATCATGTAATTCCTGCGAAATACGTTGTCTTTCCTTATCCTGACCGCTTATCGAAGCCTTAATCAACTCTAATTCCTGATCTTTCAGAATTCCGTCAATCTTTTGAGAACTTATTTCGGCCTGCTTTATATTGAGTAAATGCTGCACTTTAAACCGTTTATAATACTGAAATAAAAGTCCAATAATAGGTAATAATAAAATCAGAAAAGCAATTATAGTAAACAATTTTGTTTTTTTCTGCTGATTGATTTCTAAAGCTTTTAATTGCTGATCCTTCTTTAAAAGCGAAATTTCGTTTCGTTTCTTATTTGATAAATTCTGAAAAGACAAAATCGTGTTTTCATTATTTTTATTGGAAATTTCCTCCTGAAGCAGCATATTTTTTATCGCCTCTTCCTGATTTGCCAATGTTAGTTTTTTAGTCTCATTTTCAAATTTCAAAACCTCAATTTCCTTTTGTTTTTGAGCTGTTTTGTATTTGATTTCCAATTCATTAATTTCCTTTATTTTCTGAAGTTTATTAATAGAATCCTTAATATGAGTTGATTTTTCAAAAAACGAATAAGCACTTTTATAATCATCCTGCTGAATCGCAATTTTTCGCAATTCATCATAAATATAACTTTGATTTTGAAGCAGTCCAAAATGAACCGATTTCTGAAGCGCTTCAGAAAACATCAATTTTGCATCATTATATTTTTTAAGCGAAATATAAGCATCGCCAATACTGCTTCGGCATACAATTGACAACTGGTTCTGCTCACTTTTATCAGCAATTAAAAGCCCTTCCTGAAACATTTTTAAGGCTTCCTGAGGCTTATTTTGTAGTTGATAATTCTCGCCAAGACCTAATAAAATAATAACACGTCCCTGATTATTATTGGTTTTTTCGCAAAGAACCTTTCCCTTCTTATAAAAAATACCCGCATTTTCATAATCCTTCAGTTTCGAATAAATATCACCAATATTAATATAACTTCCTAGAATAATCTCATTATCATCTTTATATTCAAGGCATTGTTTAAACAATTTTAATGCATTGATATAATCGCCCAATTCGCTGTACGTTTGCGCTAAACCATGCGTATGCGTATAAAAAAGATTTTTTTCATTGTATTTCTGAGAAGCCTCAATACCCTTTAAATGCCATTTTTTACTTTCATTCAGCAAACCTCTTTTTTTATAATTAATTGCCAGTAAATTATAACCAAGAGAAAAAAGTCGGTTTTTTAAAGAATCGTTTACGACAGTATTGAATTTTAAAGCTTGATTCGTGTAATAAATAGAAGAATCAATAATAGCCCTTTTATTAAAATAATAAGCAAGAAGTAAATTGGTTCTGGCTATGGAGCGATTTCCCGCCGTACCCGATTTTAATATCGAATGCGCTTTTTTATATGCCTTTTTTTCTTCGCCTTTATTGTATAAATCATAAAGTGCCAGCGTATTTTTATCCTCTTTAATCTCTACAGGATTTCTGGAAACAAAAGTTTTCTTTTTATTTTCAATCTGCGCCTGCAGACTGAACGATAAAAAGAGAAAAATCAATAAAAAAAGTCTTTTAGACCAGATTGCCATACGTTTTTAGTTTGTCCTCTAAAACAGAATCAGAGTAATTTTTAAAGCCTTGTAAACTTGGGGTTTATGAAATCTGTTCAATTTTTGACAGAGAGGTAAAAATAGCACAAAAACAATTAAATACCAGTTTCTTAAAATAGATTTTTTAATCAAAGTTGTGATATAATTGTTTTAAAAAAGCAAAATTAAAAACGCTTGTAAATCAGTTAATTGATAAGTATAAAAAAACTAAAAATTTCTTAAATAGATTTGAAGCCAGATTTTCTTGCAGTAAATTAGTAATACTATACTTAAATAAACGATTATGAAAAATAGAATATTTTTAGCCATAGCATTGTTAACTCTAACAATCTCGGCCAGTGCGCAGAAGAAAATCGAAGTGACAGAACTTCCAAAACCAGCACAGGAATTTTTAAAGAAACATTTTAGCCATACCACAGTGGTAACCGCCAAAAAAGATGCAGAACACGGGGAAAAAGGTTTTGAAGTAAAACTAAAAGACGGAACAGAAGTAGAATTCTGGAAAGACGGATCGTATCGTGAAGTAGATGGCGGAGACAAACCAATTCCAACAGATTTTATTCCGGATAACGTCAAAGCTTATGTGGCTAAGAACCATCCAAACGAAAAAATAACGCACATCGACTATGGGCACAAAGATTTAGATGTTGATTTAACAAACAAAATCGATTTGGAATTTACCAAAGACGGTAAAATTCTAAAAGACGAAAAAGACAAATAAAGATCTTTTATTGGTTTACATTCCCGATTAAATCATAAGCTGATTTAATCGGGAATTTTTTATTTAACACCAATTTATAGTTAAGAACATCTTGAACGAAAATAGTTTATATTTACATTTCTATTTTTTATTTCATGGAAGAGAATAAACATGTAACGATTTACGATATTGCCGAGCGTTTAAACCTGGCAACATCAACTATTTCACGCGCTTTAAAAGACCACCACACCATAAGTGACAAAACGATAAAGAAAGTGAAAAAAACTGCCGAAGAAATGGGATTTGTTCCCAATACTTTAGCGGCAGGTTTACGCGGAAACAAAACCAGAACCATTGGTGTTTTAATTCCAACCGTTACACAGCCGTTTTTATCATCATTAATCAGCGGAATCGAAATTACAGCCCAAAAATCGGATTATACCGTAATTATTATGCAGTCGCATGACTCTTACGAAGAAGAAGTAAATATGGCCAAATCCTTGTACAGTAATCGTGTAAGCGGTGTGATTTGTTCACTTGCAATGGAAACCAGAGATACGGCGCACTTTCATCAGTTTTCAAACAATAATATTCCATTAGTATTTGTAGACAGGGTTCCTAAAGATTACAATACTTTTAGAGTTGTTATCGATAATTATACAGCAGGTTACAAAGCCACAAAACATCTTATTGAACAAGGCTGTATCAGAATTGCACATTTAACAGCCGGTTCAGAATTAGGAAACCTTTATAACGAAAGAAAAAGAGGTTATATAGAAGCCTTAAAAGATCATAATATTACTGTAGAAGAAGAATTGATAATCAATTTAAATTCAGTAACCTACGAAGACGGAGTAAAAGCCAGCAATGCCTTATTTGATTTAAAACCAATGCCCGACGGACTATTTGCTCCCGGAGATATTTTAGCCGTAAGTGCTGTGCAGACCGCTAAAAAAAGAGGCATAAAAGTACCCGAAGAATTTAAAGTAATCGGTTTTAATAATGACCCAATTTCACAAATTATAGACCCTAATTTGTCTACAATTACACATCCTGCCGAAAAAATGGGAAAAGCGGCAGCCGAAATTATTATCAGAAATTTGAAATCATCTAAAAATGATGATGCAAAAGAAATCACCTTTTTAAATACAGAAGTACTGGCAAGAGAATCTTCTCAAAAATAAATATAAAATTCAGGATTAACACTGAATTCAACCCCGTTAAAGCAGGATAGTTTTTATAATTATCCTGCTTTTATTTGTTACAGAAATATATTTTTTGAAAAAAAGAGAACTAAAATTTTTTTCTTAAACAACAATCCTATATTTTTACGCAACCGATTGCAATTGTTGTTTTGTTTAAAATAATACATTTTTTGAATTAAATTTTTATCAAATAGTAATATTCAAATCCAAAACGTTGATGTTGTAAAATGAAAGTTTTTAAGAATAAACTAATTAGTAAATGACTTCAGTAAAATTTGTTTTTCTGTTTCTTTCGATTTCCTTTTCCGCTTTAGCGCAAAAGGATTATAAACTATGGCTTCAATATGACAGAATAACTAATTCAAAAATTGCTTCAGAATATAAAAACAATATTCAGGGAATTGTTTCTTTGGGAAATTCCGAAACTTCTCAGATTTACGTAAAAGAATTAGAAAACGGAATCGCCAGTATGATGGGGAACAAACCGGAAACTAAATTAGAAATAAAAGGAGAAAACAATCTGATTATTGGTTCTCAAATTTCTTTAAATCCGGATTTACAAAAAGCCTTAAAAGAAGATTTCGACAAAATAAACAACGAGGGTTTTATCATTAAAACAATTTCTTTTAAAAACAAAAAGCAGCTTATTATTTCGGGAAAAAATGATGTAGCAGTTTTGTACGGCGTTTTTAATTTTTTAAGATTGATGCAGACTAATAAATCAATCCAAAATTTAAATATTACTGATTCTCCAAAAACAAATATCAGAATCCTAAATCACTGGGATAATCTAGACCGAACAGTTGAACGCGGCTATGCAGGTTTCTCATTATGGAATTGGCAGAAATTGCCTGATTTTATTGATCAAAGATATATTGATTACGCGAGAGCAAATGCCTCAATAGGAATCAACGGAACAGTTTTGACGAATGTAAATGCAAATGCTTTAATCTTAACGTCGCAATATTTAGAAAAAGTCGAAGCGCTGGCAAATGTTTTCAGACCTTACGGAATAAAAGTCTATTTAACTGCAAGATTTTCAGCTCCAATTGAAATAGGAAACCTAAAAACTGCCGATCCAAAAGATCCTGAAGTGATGAATTGGTGGAAAAATAAAGCAGCTGAAATTTACAAACGAATTCCAGATTTTGGAGGATTTTTAGTGAAAGCCAATTCAGAAGGCCAGCCCGGCCCGCAAAATTATGGAAGAGATCACGTTAACGGCGCCAATATGCTTGCCGATGCAGTTGCCACGTTTGGAGGCATAATTATGTGGAGAGCTTTTGTCTATTCAGAACACGACGCAAACGATCGGGCAAAACAAGCTTACGCCGAGTTTCAACCGTATGATGGAAAATTCAAGGAAAATGTAATCGTCCAAGTAAAAAACGGGGCGATTGATTTTCAGCCCAGAGAACCGTTTCATCCGTTATTTGGTGCCATGCCAAAAACGCCTTTAATGATGGAATTTCAAATCACACAGGAATATTTAGGATTTAGCACGCATTTGGTTTTTCTGCCGAAATTATTTCAGGAAGTTTTAGAAGCAGATACCTATCAAAAAGGAAAAGGTTCAACTGTTGCGAAAGTTATTGACGGCACTTTATATCAAAACAAACTTACCGGAATTGCCGGAGTTGCCAATATCGGGAATGATTTAAACTGGACAGGACATCCGTTTGCACAAGCCAATTGGTACGGTTTCGGAAGACTCGCATGGAATCCGTATTTGGATTCGGAAACTATTGCAGATGAATGGTTAAGATGTACATTTTCAAACGATGAAAATTTCATAAAACCAGTTGCAGCTATGATGATCGAATCGCGTGAAGCCGTTGTAAATTATATGACACCACTTGGTCTACATCATATTATGGATACCGGACATCATTACGGACCAGGACCGTGGGTTTCTAATTTATCACGTCCAGAATGGAACCCAACTTATTACCATAAAGCAGATAAAAACGGAATTGGTTTTGACAGATCAAAGTCGGGAACGAATGCCACTTCGCAATATGCTCCCGAAATAGAAAAACTTTTTGATAATCTAGAAACCTGCCCAGAAAAAGATTTATTATGGTTCCACCACGTTTCATGGGATTATAAACTGAAAAACGGAGAAACACTATGGAATGGTTTAGCATTGAAATATCAAGAAGGCGTAAATCAAGTCAAAGAGATGCAAAATGTTTGGAATCAAGCAGAAAAATATGTAGGCAATGAACGTTTTAACGAAGTAAAAATGCTGCTAGAAATTCAGCAGAAAGAAGCAAAATGGTGGCGAGACGCCTGCTTATTATATTTTCAGCAATTTTCAGGAAAAGAACTTCCTGCCGGAGTTGAAAAACCAACGCAGACCTTAGAGTATTTTAAATCATTAAAATTTCCGTTTGCCCCAGGAAATGGATAATAAATTGAGTAAATGTAACACAGATGACGCGGATTCGCTATCGCGAAGACACGGAAAAAAAACGGATTTTTTCCAATAAAAAAGAACAAAAAAAATCCGTGTAAATCAGCGTTTTCGCGATAGCGAATCCGTTTAATCAGTGTGCCAAATGAGCAGCAAGTACCAAAATATATTTTAAAAATTATGAATAAAAAAACAGCAATAGTAACCGGAGGAAATTCAGGTTTAGGATTTGCAACCGCAAAGAAATTATGTGATAACGGAATCACAACCTACATCATCGGAAGAACAAAAGAAAAAACAGAAGAAGCCTGCAAGGAAATTGGCGAAAATGCAATTCCGGTAATATTCGATTTAAATGACCTTAAAGGAATTCCAGCCATGATTGAAAACATCGCGAAAAATGGATCAATCGATATTTTGGTAAACAATGCCGGAATCAATATGAAAAAAGAATTTACAGATGTAACCGATGAAGATTTTTTATCCATAATCCATACCAATCTTTTAAGCGTTTTTGCCGTGAGCAGAGAAGTCGTAAAAAACATGAAAGAAAACGGAGGCGGAAGCATCATCAACATCAGTTCAATGGCTTCACAATACGGAATTCCAAAAGTAATTGCCTATTCATCAAGCAAAGGCGCAATCGAATCCATGACACGTGCCATGGCAGTAGAATTGGCTCAGTTTGGCATTCGTATAAACTGTATTGCACCAGGATTTATCAAAACCAAAATGTCATCAACAGCTTTGGACAACGATCCTGAAAGAAAAAATAAAGTACTGGGAAGAACACCAATGGGGTATTTAGGTGAACCTTCAGACATTGCAGATGCCGTTTATTATTTTGCTTTAAACGAATCAAAATATACAACAGGAACCGTTTTACCAGTTGATGGCGGAAACAGTATTGGGTTTTAATTGTGAAAATGCCACAAAGTCGCTAAGTCACAAAGTTTTATTTTAAAAAACTTTAAAGAGAAAAACTTTGTGACTTAGTGCCTTCGTGGCAAAAAATAGTTAGTATGATAAAAATGCAGCAAACCATGCGATGGTTCGGACCAAACGACAACGTAAGTTTAATCGATATTAAACAAGCCGGAGCAACAGGAATTGTAACCGCTTTGCACCAAATTCCCGTTGGCGATATCTGGACAATTGCTGACATAAAAGAAAGACAGGAAATCATTCGAAATTACGGACTGGAATGGACTGTGGTGGAAAGTCTCCCAGTTCATGAAGAAATAAAAAGAGCCTCAGGAAATTATCTACAATATATAGAAAATTATAAAATCAGTTTGCGAAATCTGGCAGAATGCGGTATCAAAATCATCACTTATAATTTCATGCCGATTTTGGATTGGGTGCGTACGAATCATAATTTTATTAACGAAGACGGGAGTAAAGCATTGCTATACAATCAGGATGCTTTTACCTATTTTGATGTTTTCCTTTTAAAAAGACCAAACGCCGAAAATGATTATACGGAAATTCAAAAACAAAATGCTTTGAATTTCGGCAATAAACTTTCGGAACCGGAAAAAGCATTATTGTTTAAAAATGTTCTATTAGGATTACCGGGAAGCACGATCAATTTTACGGCAGAACAGATTTTATCTTTATTAGATAATTATGCGAATATCGACAATCAAAAACTAAGAGAAAACCTGATTTATTTTTTATCAGAAGTCGCTCCGGTCGCAGAAAAAACAGGTTCAAAATTAGCAATTCATCCAGACGATCCGCCGTTTTCGGTTTTAGGACTTCCGAGAATTGTTTCAACAGAAGCTGATTTAGAGGCGATTTTTAATACCATTCCATCAATAGCAAACGGATTGTGTTATTGCACAGGTTCGTTAAGTGCCGACCCGAAAAACAATCTCGAAAAAATTATAGATGATTTTGGAGACAGAATTCACTTTCTACATCTCCGAAATACCATCCGCGAAAGCGAAACAATTTTCAGAGAATCAGAACATTTAAATGGCGATGTTAATATGGAAGTTATCGTAGAGAAATTATTATTGTTAATGAACAAAACAAAAATAAGTCTGCCAATGCGTCCCGATCATGGTTTCCTGCATTCCGTTGATGAAACGACAGAAACATATCCGGGATATTCTTTGACAGGAAGGTTAAAAGGGCTTGCTGAGTTAAGGGGTTTAGAAACGGGAATTGCTTATAAGTTGAATTTGTAAAACGTACTGTTTGTCATTCCGAGGAACGAGGAATCGCACGAGAAATTCCGCACAGAATGTCTCCAATCTTTGTCGAATCCCGAGTGCGATTTCTCCTTACGTCGAAATGACAAAACTGGCGAAAGCTATGTTTGTTTAAACAAGTGAAACGTCTTTATACAAACAAAGAAAAACTATGTCTCTATGTGTTTAAATTTTAAGTTGCTATATAAGTTTTTACTGCTTTTCCTCATCGGATTAAGCACAAAATCGCATGCAATAAATCCAGAGAAATATGTAGTAAATCAGGCTTCCGTCGAAAACTTCCCTTTGGTTTCGAAAGGAAAAACAGCTTCGATTTTAGTCGACAAAAATGATTTTCCAGGCGTTTTAAAAGTGGCAGGACATTTAGAAAATGATATTTTTCAGGTTTCAGATTTACATCCAAAACAAATCAATAAAATTACAGAAGCAGAAGATTTTGTCGTCATTATAGGAACATTCGGAAAAAGTGAAATTATAAATCAATTAGCCAAAGAAGGAAAAATTAATGCAAACGAACTTCGTGGAAAATGGGAAAAATTTACAACACAAATTATCGAAAATCCTTTTAAAGGAATTAAAAAAGCATTGGTAATTGCAGGTTCAGACAAAAGAGGAACGATTTACGGAATCTACGATTTATCCAATCAAATAGGCGTTTCACCTTGGTATTTTTGGGCAGATGTTCCAGTTAAAAAGCAATCAGAATTGCATGTTTTGCACGGAATTCATTCGCAGGGAGAACCAAAAGTAAAATACAGAGGAATTTTTATTAATGATGAAGCTCCGGCTTTATCCGGCTGGGCATTTGAAAAATTTGGCGGATTCAATTCGAAATTCTACGATAAAGTTTTTGAATTGATTCTGCGAATGAAAGGCAACTATTTATGGCCGGCAATGTGGGGAAGAATGTTTTATGTAGAAGATCCGCAGAACGCTGTTTTGGCCAACGAATATGGAATTGTAATGGGAACTTCGCACCACGAACCGTTAACAAGAGCGCATGCCGAATGGGGAAAAGCAAACGGAAAATGGGATTTTAATACCAATTCACAAGCATTGATTAATTTCTGGAAAGACGGAATTAAAAGAATGGGAAATAACGAAACCATTGTAACTGTCGGGATGCGCGGCGACGGCGACGAGCCAATGACCGAAGGAACTGCAATTGGGTTATTAGAAAATATCGTAAAAACGCAAAGAAATATCATTGCAGAAGTTACGAAAAAACCTGCCGAAGAAACGCCTCAAATGTGGGCGCTTTACAAAGAAGTTCAGGATTATTACGACAAAGGAATGACGGTTCCCGATGACATTACGCTTTTACTATGCGATGACAACTGGGGAAATATTCGCAAACTGCCTGAACTTGATTCAAAACCAAGAAAAGGCGGTTACGGAATTTACTATCATTACGACTACGTTGGCGGACCGCGAAATTATAAATGGATCAACACGAATCAAATCGAAAGAGTTTGGGAACAAATGGATTTGGCTTATCAATACGGTGTCGATAAAATTTGGATTGTAAATGTGGGCGACATTAAACCAATGGAATTTCCAATAGAATTTTTCTTAGATATGGCGTGGAATCCAGAAAAGTTTAATGCCGGAAATTTAGATCAATATTATGTGAATTGGGCAAAAGAAAATTTTGGAGATCAAAATTCCGAAGATATTGCTGAAATTCTAAAATTATATACCAAATACAATTCTCGTAGAAAACCTGAATTGCTAGATTCAAAAACCTATAGCATCACCAATTATAATGAAGCAGATCGAGTTGTTGAAGACTATCAAAAATTAGTTGAAAAAGCCAATTCAATAAACCAAAAATTGAAACCTGAATATAAAGATGCTTTTTACCAATTGGTTTTATTTCCTGTTTTGGCAAGTGCAAACTTAAATGAAATGTATGTCGCTGCGGCTAAAAATCAGCTGTATGCAAGTCAGGGAAATGCCATTGCAAATGTGTATGCTGAAAAAGTAAAAGAATTATTTGAAAAAGACACAGAGCTCACGAACTATTATCATACTCAATTAGCTAACGGAAAATGGAATCATATAATGTCACAGACACATATTGGCTATGATAATTGGCAGCAGCCGGATAAAAATGTGATTCCAAAAACCAAGTCTATTTTTTACGATACTGCAACAAATCCAGGAATTACGGTTGAAGGCAGTGATGAGGTTTATGATTCAAATAATAATAAAACAATTGTTCTGCCGACTTTTAATTCTCTTGAAAACAAATCGTCTTATATTGATTTATTTAATCGAGGCGTAAAATCTTTTCAGCTTAATATTGAAAATAAAAACAATTGGATTTTATTTTCTTTAATGAAAGGAACAATTCATTCAGAAAGAAGAATTATAGTAAATATCGACTGGAAAAAAGCTCCAAAAGGAATAACTAAAGCTCAGTTTACAATTTCAGCAGATGATAAAAAGTATAAAGTTGAGGTAAATACCAATAATATTGATTTGAGTAAAGTTCATGGTTTTGTTGAAAACAACGGCTATATTTCCATAGAAGCTCAAAATTATTCTAAAGCGATCAATTCAGATTCAGTAAAATGGACGATAATTCTAAATCTTGGTAAAACAGAATCTGGCGTTACTTTAAAACCGTCTAATATTAAACCTATTCAAATCTCAGAACAATCTCCAAGATTAGAATATAATGTTCATTTTTTCAGTAAAGGAAAAATAAAAGTTCATGCTTATTTTTCGCCAACCATAAATTTTACGACTCGTGACGGTTTGAAATACGGAATTGGTTTTGATGATGAAAAACCACAAATAATCAATTTTAATCAAGATAATTCAGAGAAAAACTGGGAAAAATCTGTTGCGAATAATATCAAAATAATAAGCTCGACTCATCAAATCGAAAATTCAGGAAATCATATTTTGAAAATTTATGCTATCGATCCGGCTTTAGTGCTTCAGAAAATTGTAATAGAAACCGAAGAAGGAAAAGTTTTGGAGTCGTATTTAGGGCCACCGGAAAGTTTTAAGAAGAAATAATCCGCTCTGTTTGTCATTCCGAGGAACGAGGAATCGCACTAGAAACTCCACACAGAATGTCGCCAATCTTTGTCGAATCCCGAGTACGATTCCTCGTTCCTCGGAATGACAAGATTGAGAATAATCTTTGAGAGAAAGAAAAAACTATTAACTATTAAACCAAAAATATATGAATTTTATTAAACCTTATTTGTTTGTCGTCACCACTTTACTGACTGTAAGCTGTACATCGCAAAAAGAAACTGCTTCATTAAAGGATGTTTACAAAAACGATTTCTACATCGGTACAGCATTAAGCGCAGATCAAATTGAAGAAAAAGATGCAAAAGTAGATTCATTAATTAAAAAAGAATTTAATGCAATCACGCCGGAAAATATCATGAAATCGATGTTCACGCATCCGCAAAAAGATAAATATGATTTTGCATTATCGGATAAATTTGTGGTGTATGGCGAAAAGAATAAAATGTTTATTCACGGACATACTTTAATATGGCACAGCCAATTAGCGCCTTGGATGGAAAAAATATCGGATAGCACCGAAATGAAAGCTTTCATGAAAGATCATATCACAACGATTGTTTCCAAATATAAGGGCAGAATCAATTCGTGGGATGTTGTAAATGAAGCTTTAAATGACGATGGAACTTTGCGACAATCTGTTTTTTTGAAAACACTTGGCGAAAAATACCTTGTTGATGCTTTTAAACTCGCAGAAAAAGCAGATCCAAAAGTAGATTTATATTACAACGATTATAATATTGAAGAACCCGCAAAACGAGCAGGAGCAATTGCTTTAATCAAAAAAATAAAAGCAGCAGGAGGAAAGGTTGACGGCGTTGGTATTCAGGGACATTGGAGATTGCAGAGTCCGTCGATTGAAGAAATTGAAAAAAGTATTTTAGAATATTCGGCATTGGGAATTAAAGTTGCTTTTACAGAATTGGATATTACCGTGCTGCCAAATCCGTGGGATTTAAAAGGGGCCGATGTAAATCAGAATTTTGAAGGAAGTGCAAAAATGAATCCGTATCCTAAAACATTGCCAGATTCAGTTCAAACGCAATTGGCAGAACGTTACGCGTCGATTTTTAAACTATTTTTAAAGCATAAAGACAAAATCAGCCGAGTTACTTTTTGGGGCGTTTATGATGGGCAATCATGGTTAAATGACTGGCCGATAAAAGGAAGAACAAATTATCCGCTTCCTTTTGATGCAGCTTTGAAGCATAAACAAGCTTACAATAGTATTTTAAAGTTGAAGAAAACGGAAGAATAACGTGTTAAATCAGCTTTGAATTAAAATATTATTAACAATCGGTTGTTTTTAAAAATATTCTTGAAATAAAGTAAAGTAAATTTGCGTAATATGTTTTTTTGTATAATTTTACACAACCGATTGTTTTAATAACAATTTGCTTTCCTGCAAGGTTTTCAAAACCTTGTAGGTATATTTGAAAAGCATTATAAAAACAATTTAAACCTACAAGGTTTTGAAAACCTTGCAGGAATAAGAACTAACTAACCACAAACCACAAAATGAATAACATTTCACAAAAATTATCCATCAAAGAAAAAATTGGATACAGCTTAGGAGACTTGGCGGCCAATTTAGTTTTTCAAACTTTGATGACGTATCTGGCTTATTTCTACACCGATATTTACGGATTATCGCCAACAGATTCTTCTATCATCATGTTGATTGTGGGTTTAGTTGCAGCTTTTATTTTTAATCCTATTATTGGCGTTTTAGCAGACAGAACCAGTACAAAATGGGGGAAATTCAGACCGTGGATTTTGGCAACTGCAATTCCTCTTGGAATAGTGGCGCTGTTAGCATTTTCAACTCCCGATTTCTCTTATAAAGGGAAAGTAATTTATGCCGTTGTAACCTATACTTTATTATTACTTTTTTACGCCGGAAATAATCTGCCGTATTCCGCTTTAAGCGGTGTAATTACAGGCGATATGTCCGAAAGAAACAGTATGTCATCGTACCGTTTTGTGGCGGTTATGTTTGCGCAGTTTTTTGTTCAGGTTTTTATGCTCGGAATTATAAAAAGTGCCGGAAACGGAGACAAAGCAATTGGTATCGAAAAAGTAATGACGGTTTTGGCCATTATTGGAACCATCATGCTTTTAATCACATTTTTAACGACTAAAGAAAGAATCATTCCCAAACCAGAGCAAAAATCAAGTGTAAAAGAAGATTTAGGCGATTTGGTAAAAAACAGACCGTGGGTAATCATGCTTTCGCTTACGACTTTGGTTTTTATTACATTGGCAATGAAAGGCGGTTCGTATGTATATTATTTTGAAAATTATGTAGATAAAGATCAATTAGCACTTTTTATTCAGCCTATTTTAGATACTTTATCGAATATCGGATTAAATCATTTTGGTAATGATCCCGTTTCAGCCGGATTCGGATTGTTTAATGCCGGCGGCATTATCTTTATGATTGTGGGGATTACATTGTCTAAAAACCTGGCAGATAAATACGGAAAGCGAAATATATTCGGATTGTTTTTATTCATTTCGACATTGTTTATTATCGCTTTTTATTTCTTTCCATCAACGTCAATCAGCTTCATGTTTTTCTCCCAAATCTTACACGGATTTTTTTACGGAATTACAATTCCTATTCTTTGGGCGATGATTGCCGATGTTGCCGATTATTCAGAATGGTTAAATAATCGCCGTGCGACAGCTATTATTTTCTCTGCCATGATGGTAGGTTTAAAAGCCGGATTAAGTATTGGCGGTGCTTTAACAACATTGTTTTTAGGATATTTCCATTATGCGCCAAACTCTGCCGTACAGACAGAAACTGCGATTAACGGAATCAAATTATTGGTCAGCATTTTTCCTGCAATTCCATTTTTAATTGGAGCCGGATTATTGGTTTTCTATAAAATCAATAAACAAATGGAAGTGGAGATCGAAAGCGAATTAAAAGAAAGAAGAACTTAATTATTTAAAACCAAGATATTACTATGCCTGAAGATAGCATTGAACAAATTAATTTCGAGGAAATTAATGAACTGGCGATTTCAAAGCCTTTAGTTTCTCACATTTATACAGCCGACCCGTCGGCGCATGTATTTAATGGTAAAATTTATATTTATCCGTCACATGATATTGATGCGGGAATTCCGTTTAATGATAATGGTGATCATTTTGGAATGGAAGATTATCATGTTTTTTCGATGGAAAGCATTTCATCAAAAGTCGTTGATAATGGTGTTGCCTTACATGTAAAAGATGTTGCCTGGGCAGAAAAGCAAATGTGGGCGCCAGATGCGGCACAGAAAAACGGAAAGTATTATTTGTATTTCCCTGCCAAACGTGCTAATGGAATTTTCCAGATTGGAGTTGCCGTTGGAGATTCTCCCGCAGGACCTTTCAAGTCGGAGCCAGATGCGATAAAAGGAAGTTATAGTATTGATCCTGCAGTTTTTGAGGATGAAGACGGGAAACATTATATTTATTTTGGAGGAATCTGGGGCGGACAGCTGCAGAAATACAGAAATAATAAATACGATCAAGAAAATGAAGAACCTTTTGGAAACGAACCTGCTTTAGGGCCAATTGTAGCTTTACTTCGAGATGATATGCTGGAGTTTGCAGAAGATCCAAAAGAGATTAAAATTCTGGATGAAAACGGAGAAATGCTGCTGGCTGGAGATAATGCCCGTCGCTTTTTTGAAGCTTCGTGGGTTCATAAATACAACGGAAAATATTATTTCTCGTATTCAACAGGAGATACACATTTTATTTGTTATGCCATTGGCGACAATCCGTATGGGCCGTTTACGTATCAGGGAAGAATTTTGAATCCGGTTGTGGGCTGGACTTCGCATCATTCTATTTGTGAGGTGGAGAACGAATGGTATTTGTTTTATCACGATTCGAGTTTATCAAAAGGCGTGACGCATTTAAGAAGTATGAAAGTAACTAAAATCGATTATCTGGAAGATGGTTCGATTGTTACGATTGATCCGTATGGAATAAGAAGATTGATAGATTAAAAAAATTTCTTAAAAAATACAATCGGTTGTGTTGGTTTTGCTATTTCTGGTGAGGTTGGTTTGCGTGAGGGATAGCAGTGGAAAGCCCACAGCCTGACGAAGGAAGTGCGAGGACTTGTAACGGATAGCCCGACCCGGAGGGACACGCCCAAAAGTATAAGTCGAAACAGATTTAAAAGTTAACAATTTTAATACAAAAAGTATTTTTTTATAAGATACAATTATTTACTTTAGCATAACAGAACGGAACAGAACGGTATGCTAAAAGAAGAAGAAAAATTTGAGTTTATAATTAATCACGATAGTGATATTCCGAAGTATCAGCAATTGGTTGACGGGATTACAAATGCTATTGCCGAGAATATTTTACAAAAGGGAGATTTACTTCCGTCAGTAAATGTAATCTGCAAAACATATCAGCTTTCGAGAGACACGGTTTTTAAAGCGTATACGATTTTAAAAGACCAGAATACGATTGAATCTGTGCCGAATAAAGGCTATTATGTGGCTGGCGAAACAAGAAAAGTGCTTTTGGTTTTAGACACTTTTAAGGCGTATAAAGAGGTTTTGTATCATTCGTTTGTGAATAATCTGCCGGATAATGTGATTACTGATGTGCAGTTTCATCATTATAATATTGATGTTTTTAAAACGATCATTAATAACGGAATCGGTAAGTATTACAAATATGTGGTGATGAATTTTGATCACAAGGAAATTGCTCCGGCTTTGTCGGCGATTTCAAAAGATAAACTGCTTTTGATAGACTGGAATATTCAGGCTGATAAAACGAATAATTATGTTTTTCAGGATTTTGGGAAAGCGTTTTATGAGTCTTTGACAGAAGCGGCTGATTTGTTTAAAAAGTATAAAAAGATACAATTTGTGTATCCGGATTTTACCAATCACCCGAAGGAAACGGTTGATTTTTTCAAGAAATTCTGTGCTGATTTCAGCTTTGAATATGAGATTGTAACAGATCCTAAAAAGTTCAATATTGAAAAAGGAATCGCATATATAAGTGTAAGTGACAGGATTTTAGGATACTTTTTAGAGCAATGCAAAGAAAAGGATTTTGAACCCGGAAAAGATGTTGGTTTTTTGTCGTATAACGAAACGCCAATGAAGAAATTTATATACAAAGGAATTTCAGTTGTGTCAACTGATTTTAAGGAATTAGGAACCAAAGCAGCGGCATTTATTACGCATGACGAAGAAACGAAGTGTTATGTGCCAACAAAATTAATAATAAGAGAATCATTGTAAGTATGTATTATATCGGATATGATATTGGAAGTTCTTCGGTCAAGGCAGCCTTGGTTGAAGCTGAAACGGGTAAAAAAGTAATCGTTTTGAATGAACCGCAAAACGAAATGGAAATCTTGTCGATTCACCCGGATTGGGCAGAACAAGATCCTGAAATTTGGTGGCAGCACATTTGTACGGCAACCAAAAGAGCGATTCGTGAAGCTAATATTGATGCATCGAAAATTCAGGGAATTGGTATTTCGTATCAAATGCACGGATTAGTGATTGTGGATAAAAGCGGAAATGCGCTTCGAAATTCGATTATTTGGTGCGACAGCCGTGCGGTTGAAATTGGAAATAAAGCTTTCGCCGAAATTGGAGAAAAAAAATGTATGGAACATTTACTGAATTCTCCGGGAAATTTTACGGCTTCGAAACTAAAATGGGTGAAGGAAAATGAGCCTGAAGTTTACAATAAAATTGATAAATATATGCTTCCGGGAGATTATATCGCTTTGAAATTAACAGGCGAAGTAACGACTACCAAAAACGGTTTGTCAGAAGGAATGCTTTGGGATTATAAAGAAAATAAAGTAGCCGACTGGCTTTTGGATTATTACGGAATCGATCAGTCATTAACGCCTAAAATTGTAGAGAATTTTACGAATCAGGGTGTTGTTACAGAACAAGCTTCTGCGGAATCGGGTCTTCCTGCAGGAATTCCTATTGTTTACAGAGCCGGAGATCAGCCGAATAATGCTTTGGCTTTGAATGTTTTGAATCCGGGAGAAGTGGCGGCAACGGGCGGAACTTCGGGAGTATTTTATGCGGTAAGCGAAATGTCGTCTGGAAAAAGTACGAGAGTAAACAATTTCGTTCACGTAAACTACGAATTGGAAACGCCTAGAGTTGGTAAACTTTTAAATATTAACGGAGCAGGAATCCAGTACAGATGGCTTCGTAATAATATGGGGAACGAAAGTTATGAAGCAATGAATGAAAAGGCTTCGAATATTGAAGTGGGTTCAGAAGGCGTTGTGGTGATTCCGTTTGGGAATGGTGCGGAGCGTATGTTCAACAATAAAAACATTGGAACTCATTTTTTAAACCTCAACTTAAATATTCATAACAGCGCGCATTTGTTTAGAGCTTCTCTTGAAGGTATTGCTTTTTCGTTTGTGTACGGAATGGAATGTTTAAAAGACGATAATGCAACAATTAATGTGATTAGAGCTGGAAATGATAATCTTTTCCGTTCGGAGATTTTTTCCAACACTGTGGCGACTTTAATTGGTCACGAAATTGAAATTTATAATACAACCGGAGCTGTTGGAGCAGCAAGAGCTGTTGGTTTAAAAGATGGTGATTACAGCAAATTTGGAGCGAATGTTAGCGACAACGATCATGTAATGACGTTTTTACCGCTGCACAACGCAGCACCTTATGAAAAGGCTTACCAGAAATGGAAACAAGAATTAGAATTAATATTAACAACTAAATAAAAGAACAAATGATAGTTTTAGGAGATAAAGAATACTACAAAGGTATTGGCCAAATAAAATTTGAAGGAAAGGAATCTGATAATCCGTTGGCATTTAAATATTACAATCCAGACCAAGTTGTAGCTGGAAAAACAATGCGTGAGCACTTTAAATTTGCTATTGCGTATTGGCACACATTCTGCGGACAAGGTAGCGATCCATTCGGACCAGGAACACAGCAATTTGCATGGGATCAGTCTTCAGATCCGTATCAGGCTGCAAAAGATAAGGCAGATGCTGCTTTTGAATTTATCAGCAAAATGGGATTTGATTATTTCTGTTTCCACGATTATGATTTAATTGCTGAAGGTGCAACTTTCGCAGAATCAGAAAAACGTTTGGCTTTTATTACAGATTATTTAAAACAGAAAAAAGCAGATTCTGGAATTAAATTACTTTGGGGAACTTCTAACTGTTTCTCAAACCCAAGATTCATGAACGGAGCGGCTACAAATCCAGATTTTAATGTAGTAGCAAGAGCTGGAGGACAAGTAAAATTAGCACTTGACGCAACAATCGCTTTAGGCGGAGAAAACTACGTATTCTGGGGTGGTAGAGAAGGTTATATGTCTTTACTAAACACAGATATGGGAAGAGAATTAGACCACATGGCACAATTCTTAGCAATGTCTAGAGATTACGCAAGAGCTCAAGGTTTTAAAGGAACTTTCTTTATTGAGCCAAAACCAATGGAACCATCAAAACACCAATATGATTTTGACTCGGCAACGGCAATTGGATTCTTAAAAGAATATGGTTTAGATAAAGATTTCAAAATTAATATTGAGGTAAACCACGCTACATTAGCACAGCATACTTTTCAACATGAATTAGAAGTTGCAGCAAAAGCAGGAATGTTAGGAAGCATCGATGCAAACAGAGGAGATTACCAAAACGGATGGGATACTGACCAGTTTCCAAATAACATTCAGGAAACTACTGAAGCGATGTTGGTTTTCTTAAAAGCTGGCGGATTACAAGGTGGTGGAGTTAATTTTGATGCTAAAATCAGAAGAAATTCTACTGATTTAGAAGATGTTTTCTTAGCTCACATTGGCGGTGCTGATACTTTTGCAAGAGCTTTATTGACGGCTGATAAAATCATTACTTCTTCTCCTTACGAAAAATTAAGAACAGAAAGATACAGTTCATTCGATGCTGGAAAAGGAAAAGATTTCGAAAACGGAAAATTAAACCTTAAAGATTTATATGATATCGCAAACCAAAACGGAGAGTTAACGCTTCAAAGTGGTAAACAGGAATTGTTTGAAAATATCATTAACCAATATATTTAATAATTTTATTTAAACACATAGAAACATAGGTTTGAGTTTTTATTAATTAAAGGTTGTTTTAAAAAATCTAGATTTTAACACATAGTCTATGTTTGTTTAAACAAGTGAAGCACCTTTATCGACAAAGAAAAACTATGTATCTATGTGTTTAAAATTTATTAGTGAAAAACTATTCTAAAGAAACTTGATAAAATTATATGTGATAGCTATAGAAAGTTAAAACTATTTAATGATTGTTTTAATGTTTTTTTAGATACAAATAGAGAGAATGTGTATTAAGATTATGACTTGTTTTGAGATTTAGATTTGACGTAAATAGATTGAAGGTTTAGTTGCTATTTTTTGAAAATTGAAGTTTAAAAATAAAGTCAGTTCGATAAAATTATTAAGTGAGTTATTTTTTTATTGAAGGTTTTTTGAAGAGCAGAATCGGTCGAAATACACATTTTTTTCTCACTGGAACACATTCAGAACTTTGTCAAAGTTTTAAACTTTGACAAAGTTAATTACACAAAGAAATACCCACAATCTTGTCATTTCGAGGAACGAGAAATCGCACAAGAAACTCTACAAAGATTGGCGATTTTGCATGCCGAATTACTTGTGCGATTTCTCCTTTCAGTCGAAATGACAAACCTCACATACTCCATTAAAACAATTGCAGACCACAAAATAACCACCAACCTTAAACCAAAAAAAACTTATGAAATTTTTTATTGATACCGCTAATCTCGAAGACATTCGAGAAGCACAATCTCTTGGCGTTCTCGACGGCGTAACCACAAATCCGTCGTTGATGGCAAAAGAAGGAATTACAGGAAAAGACAACATCTTAAAACATTACTTAGACATTTGTAATATTGTTGACGGCGATGTTTCTGCTGAGGTAATTTCTACTGATTTCGACGGAATGATAAGAGAAGGAGAGGAACTTGCAGCTTTACATCCGCAGATTGTGGTGAAATTACCGATGATCGGCGACGGAATAAAAGCTTGTAAATACTTTTCTTCAAAAGGAATTAAAACTAATGTAACTTTAGTATTTTCGGCAGGTCAGGCTTTATTGGCTGCGAAAGCCGGAGCGACTTATGTTTCTCCGTTTTTAGGAAGACTGGATGATGTTTCGACAGACGGAATGCATTTAATTGCTGAAATCAGGGAAATTTATGATAATTACGATTATCAAACGCAGGTACTTTCGGCTTCGGTAAGACACACTATGCATATTGTAAATTGTGCCAAAGTTGGATCAGATGTTATGACCGGACCGCTTTCGGCAATTAAAGGATTATTGAAACATCCGCTTACTGATATTGGTTTGAAACAGTTTGTTGAAGATGCTAAAAAAATGAATCTCTAAACCCTAAATACACAACGCAATGACTAAGCCCTTTTCACCTCGAAAAGGGCTTTTTTTGTAACTTTTCAACAACCGATTGCCTTTTTGAATTGTTTTTTTATCAAATAATTTTAGAGAAGCCCTCGTATTCAGCTTTCCTTTAGGATATTAAGTTAAAAATTCAATTATTCTGTACATTTTATATTACTAAAACGATGTAGATATATTGAAAATATCTTAAATTCTTCATTTTATGCTTTTTTTAATATTTTGAAGAAAACAGTTTTTTATTCATAATGTTTTGAGTGATCAGGTTTGTAAATATGAATATAATTTAATTTTTTATGAATATAAATAAACTATATGTTTTTTTAATATACTATTTTTTTAAAATTCTTAAATAAAATTAACGCAACCGATTGTGTATTATTGTTTTTTATATATATTTGTTTCAATAATGATTATGAGTTGTTTTTATTCTGAAAACAGTTCCTGAATCATTTCATAAAAAAAACTAACTAAACCATACTATTAACTCATTAAACTAATTATTTATGACTAACCTTTTAATTACTAAAAGCAAATCAAAATACTTTAAAAACTTAGGATACTTAATCCTGATGCTGGTATTTTCTGCTGCGGTAAATGCACAAACCACTGTGTCAGGAACAGTTTCTGATAGTAACGGACCAATACCGGGAGTAAACATTTTTGTAAAAGGAACTAAAATCAGTTCGGTTTCAAATTTTGACGGAACGTATACCATCAGCCCGGTTCCCGCAAATGCAATTTTATCTTTCAGCTTTATTGGTTACAAATCAAAAGACGTTGCGTTTGCTAACAAAAGCAAAATAGATGTAACACTTGAAGAAGATGTAAGCAGCTTAAAAGAAGTTGTGGTTGTAGGTTACGGCACCATGAAAAGATCAGATTTAACAGGTTCTGTTTCATCAGTAACCAGTCAGGCAGTTACACAATCTGTAACAACATCCATCGAGCAGGTTTTACAAGGACGTGCGGCGGGTGTAAACGTACAGGCAAACAACGGTGCGCCGGGAGCAAGTTCTTCTATTCGTATTCGTGGTATCAGTTCGTTAACCGGATCAAATGAACCCATTTTTGTAATCGACGGTGTAATTATCGACAACACAACAAGTTCTGTAAACACGAATCCGCTTTCTATGATTAATCCGTCAGACATTGTTTCGATGGATGTTTTAAAAGATGCTTCTGCAACTGCAATTTACGGTTCGAGAGCAGCAAACGGAGTTATTATCGTAACCACAAAACGCGGTAAAAAAGGCGATCTTACTTTAAACTTTGACAGTTATGTAGGATGGCAGGAAATTCCGAAACACTTAGATTTATTAAACCTTAGAGAATACGGAACATTAAAAAACACACGTTCAGACTTAGGAATTGTACAGCGTGACAATACCTTCATTCGCCCTGATTTATTGGGAGAAGGAACAGACTGGCAGAAAGAATTGTTCAACACGGCTTTAATGCAGAGTTACAATTTATCAGCTTCAGGAGGCTCAGAAAGTACAACTTACTCTTTAGGAATTGGTTATTTAGATCAGGAAGGTATAGCAATTGGCTCTTCATTTGACCGTTTCAATTTAAGAGGAGTTGTAGATTCTCAGGTAAAAAGCTTTTTAAAATTGGGAGTAAACTTTGCCCTGAGTCAATACAATCAAACTACAACGGTAACAGATGATGCTTTAATTATAACGGCTTTAAAACAAACGCCAAACGTTGCGGTTCGTAATGCCGATGGAAGTTTTGACGGCCCTGACACTACAGAATTTGTTCAAAATAACCCAATAGGTTTAGCTTCTATAAAAGACAACCACAATAAAAATTACGCTATTAGAGCTAATACGTATGCTGAAATTGGTTTTACAAAAGACCTTAAATTCAAAACGCAATATTCATTAGATTACGGATTTGCAAACAATTATACTTTTAATCCATCGTATACTTTTGGAGCATTAGTAAACGATGTTCGCGAAGGAACAAGAACAAAATCAAACAGTGCATTCTGGAGCTGGAACAATTTACTGACTTACAATAAAACTTTTGGTGCGCATACGATTAATGCCATGTTAGGTCAGGAAATGCAGGAATCAAGCTGGGAAAACCTTTACGGATACCGTTCTGGTTACATCACAAACGGTGCTACAGATTTAAATGCCGGAGATGCTACAACAGCAAGAAACTCAAATGCAAGCAGTGTAAGTTCTATCAGCTCTTACTTCGGAAGATTGTTTTATTCTTTCAATGATAAATATTTACTGACTGCGACTTTAAGACGAGACGGATCTTCAAAATTTGCAGAAGAAAATCGTTGGGGATGGTTTCCTTCAGCCGCTTTGGCCTGGAAAATCTCAAACGAAAATTTCTTAAAAGAAAATAAAACCATCAACAATTTAAAATTACGTTTAGGATGGGGAGCAGTTGGTAATCAAAGTGCACCAAACTACGCTTATACTTCAATTTACGGATCTTCGGCAACAAACTGGGGAACTGGACAATTGGCAGGAAATACCGCAAACCCAGACATTAAATGGGAAACAACATATTCAAGCAACTTAGGTTTAGACCTTGGACTTTTTAATAACAGAGTAGAACTGGTTGCCGATGTGTATTACAAAAAAACAAACGACTTATTGCTTGAACTTCCATTGCCGGCTTACGTAGGAACAACTGGACAAGGAGCTACAAGACCGCCAACAGTAAACATTGGTTCTCTTGAAAATAAAGGATTTGAGTTTAGTTTGAATACCATCAACATGGAGAGAAACGATTTTATATGGAAATCAAATATTGTTTTCTCAATGAACAGAAGCAAAGTTTTGGCACTTAATACAGAATCTGGGGTATTAAATAAAAACATTCAACAAGGTTCTGATGTTACAACTGTTACCAGAACAGCGGTTGGAGAAGCAATTGGACAATTTTACGGATATAAAGTGATTGGCCGATTTGAAAAAGCAACAGATTTCTATTATAAAGATAAAGATGGAGTAGTAAAGCCAACAGCTTTGCCAGAAGGAATGGCGATTGGGGAAAACGGCGTTTGGATTGGAGATTATATTTTTGAAGATGTAAACAAAGACGGAACCATCAATGAAAAAGACCGCGATTATATCGGAAATCCTGCTCCGGATTTCACTTTCGGTATCGGGAACACATTCTCTTTCCAGGGATTTGATATCAACATTTTGCTGACAGGTTCTTACGGAAATGATATCGTAAACTATCAAAGACGCTGGTTAGAAAATCCTCGTGAAAACACTAATTTATTGAAATCCTCTTTAGGATATGCGCAATTAGAATTAATCGATCCAAACGGGCCAAACGATTATCGTAATGTGCAGATTGTGGGCGGAGATCCTTACATGACCAGAATTGCGGCATCATCTGCATCATCAGCTTCAAACTACCGTTTTAGTAATCGATTTGTTGAAGATGGTTCTTATGTAAGAGTAAAAAATATTTCGATAGGATATAATCTTCCAAAGAAATTATATTCTAAATACGGAATTTCAAACATTAAGATATATTCTAATGCTCAAAACGTTTTAACCTTCACAAAATACAAAGGTTACGATCCAGAAGTGGGATCAATTAATCAGGATGCGCTTTTAAGTGGTATCGATAATGGACGTTATCCTTCGCCAATTATTACTACGCTTGGATTGAATGTTAATTTCTAAAATTTACAAACTATGAAAACAAAAAAAATATTTTACACGGTTCTTATGATCGCATTGCCATTTGTTTGGACTAGTTGTAGTGATCTTTTAGATGTTGAACCAGAAGATCAAATCACAAAAGAGAATTTCTATAAATCAGAATCCGATTTTCAGTCGGCAACAGGCCCGCTTTACAACAGAGTCTGGTTTGATTTTAATGATAAATTCTATTACGGTTTAGGCGACGGACGTTCAGATAATTTGTACGCACCTTATTCTGATTACGTTTATCCGTTTACAGATTTATCTGAAACAGGATTAACCGGACCTTTAGTTTCGGCTTGGGGGTCTTTATACAATGTTGTACAGCAATCGAATAATGTTATTATAGGTATTTCCGAAAGTAAAGTAGACGAAAGCGTTAAAAACAAATACATTGCCGAAGCACGTTTTATGAGAGGAACTGCCTATTGGTATTTAGCTTCTTTATGGGGAGATGTAATTATTTCTACAGACCCAAGAGAATTGGTTAAAAACCCAATCGTAAACAAAAATCCATTAAAAGATGTGTACGAATTTGCGATTCGCGATTTAGAATTTGCAGCAAAATATCTGCCTGAAACTGCAGGACAAGCCGGACGTTTAACAAAATACAGTGCATTCGGAATGTTGTCTCGTGTTTACCTATCCTATTCGGGAGTAAGCGACAACCCAAACAGCGGAACAAGAAACCAGCAATATTTAGATTTAGCCAAAAAAGCAGCCGAAAAAGTAATTACTTCAGGCCCATATACTTTAATGACAAACTACGCTGATTTATTTATGGTTGATAACAACAACAATACAGAATCGATGTTTGCCCTGCAATGGGTTCCAAACGGAGATTATGGCGTTATTAATACACATCAGGCTTATTTTGCTTTAGGTTCTGATATTACAGGAGATGATGCCGCTTGGGGTTACTGGACAAGAGCTTCGAATGATGTTTTAAAAGAATACGAATCAAAAGACCTTCGCCGTAAAGCAACATGGATGGGCGATGATGATTTTTATCCGGAAATCAATAAATCAAACGGAGGTTATACGGTTGATCACGCAAAAGAATTCTTAACGGTAAAAAAAGGAGTTGTAGGTTCTACAAAAGACAATTCTAAAATTAGTCGTATGAACTCAGCTTTAAATACTTATATGCTGCGTTTAGGAGAAGTCTATTTAAATTATGCCGAAGCCGCTTTAGGAAACAACGCTTCAACAGCTGATGCACTTGCTTTAGATGGCGTAAATAAACTTCGTGTGCGTGCAGGTCTTGATCCAAAAACAACCTTGACTTATGCCGATATTATTCACGAAAGAAGAGTTGAATTAGCGATGGAAGGACAATATTGGTACGATTTAGTACGACGCGCTTATTACAAACAGCAAGAAGTTATTAACTATGTAACGGCACAAAACCGCGGAACAATTGAGCCAATTCTTTACGATTCGGCAACAAATACCCTTTCTATAGATCCGGCAAGAAGCAGCAGTCCGCGTTCAATTGGCGTAATTGATGCAACAATTTTCCTTCTGCCTTATCCGGAATCAGAACTGGTTCAGAATCCGTTGTTGAGAGAAAATCCGGTTCCGTATCAATTTACAGAAGAAAAAATAACGGACTTGTTCTAGTATTTTGAAAAACAACAATCTAAAAAATATTAATATGAAATATATTTTAAATAAAAAGTATTGGGCACCCATCGCACTGCTGGGAATAATGTTCTTTAGTACGCTATTTACTTCTTGTGACAATAACGATTCTGAAGGCGGAACCATAACCATATCAAAAGTTTTTCTGGAAGATGTAAATTCAACCGTTCCGGATAGAGAAGTGACTTTTGCCCGTTTAGGACAAGCTTTGCGCATACAAGGTTCTGGTTTTACAGGCTTAAAAAGAGTCTACATCAACGGATATCAAACTTATTTTAATGTAGTTTTTGTTTCCGATAATTCAATGCTGATCAATGTTTCTGCCGATACCCCAATTTTAGAAGCAGATCCATCGGTAAGAAACACCATTCGATTTGTAAACGATAATAATGAAACTACATTTTCATTTGAAATTCGTTCAGGAAAACCAGCTATCACAAACATTTCAAACACAATGCCTAATGCGGGAGAAACCATTACCGTTTCGGGAACTGGTTTAACCGAAGTAAGCAAAGTTATTTTCCCTGGAAATATAGAAGTATCAACAGGAATTACTTCAGATGAAGACGGCGAATTTTTTACCGTTACTGTACCAAATGGCGTTTCAGACAACGGAGGTTCATTATTCGTTCAGACTTCAAACGGAGGCGTTTATTCTCCGGCTTATTTTAACTTTAAAAAAGGTGTTTTATTAGATTTTGACGGAAGAGGACAACACGGATATTGGGGAACTTCTACCAGTATGATTCAGCCAGAAGATTTAGCATCACTTGCTTTAGGAACAGGAAATATTTCACAAGGAAAATATGTACCGCATCGTCCGGCAAGAATTGCTTCTTTTGATGCTGCCAAAAACAGATGTACAGAAGTTTGGACAGCAGGAAACGGAGTTGATAACTGGAGAACACAACTAACACCTTATATCCCGGCAAGCACGCCGCTGGACAAAGTAGCATTACAGTTTGATGTATACGTTCCAGATGTTTGGAAAGATTCTGGATTCTTAAAAATATGCATGGTCAATAATTTTAATGGAGGAGAGTGGACAGGAGCTGTTTATAATTATGTTCCGTGGATTGTTGACGGAAAATCAGTTGCTTTTCAAACCACAGGATGGACAACGGTTACAATTCCGCTAAATAAATTTTATGCATGGTCTAAAGAACCGTTCACTTTTGAAACCGTTTTAGCATATCGTGAAGCTGCAACGTATCAAAACTTTGGTTTTTTCTTTGAAAATTCTGATGTAAAACTAAAAGACGTTACAGGAACTGCAAGTGAAGTAGAATTTGCTTCAAAACCAACTTCAGTAAAAGTGTACACAGACAACTGGAGAATAGTATCCTTAGATACCCCGGTTTACAACGATTTTCCTAACTAAAAAAACACCAAAATGAAATATAAATATATAATACCAGTAATTGCTTCATCCTTAATGCTTCTGGCATCCTGTGATGATAATTTAATGGAATGGGAAAAAGATCCTGAGCATGGCGAGGTTACAGGAGCAGAACTTCCATTAGAATTAGTAGAAAAAATAAGCCGATACGATAACCTTAAAACGTACACAGATTTTGTTTTAGGAAACGGAATAGGTGCCGATTTATACTTAACTGATGCGACGTACCGCAAAATTGTAAACGACAACTTTGATGAGGTTACACCGGGTTATGAAATGAAACACGGCGCAATGGTAAACTCAAAAGGTGAAATTAATTTTACTAAAGTAGATGCCTTTATTGCCGAAACAAAAAAAGCTGGATTAACAGTTTTTGGTCATACTTTGGTTTGGCATTCCAACCAAAATGCAAGTTATTTAAACAGCATTATTGCACCAACTGTAATTCCCGGTTCAAGCGGAACCAATACATTAGATGTTGCGGGTTTAAAAAACGGAACCTTTACAAACTGGGCCAGAAACAATCCCGGAAAAGGAATTACTATAGCAGCAAATGAAGGACTTGCAACGGGTTCGCAAGCGATTAAATTAGAATCAAGTGCAACATCTTCTGCACCATATAATCTGCAATTAACTTCTCCGGATGTATCCATTGTAAGCGGTCATAATTACGAGATTTCTTTCTACATAAAATCAGATGTAACCGGAAAAGGACGTATTTCTTTCAATGCTTCCTTAACAAATCAATATCCGTACAAAGACTGGTTTAGCACCGGCGGATCTTGGACAGAAGCTTTTGCAACAACATCAGCATGGCAGCAGGTTAAAATTAAATTAGCTCCCGGAGATTTTGTTGGCGGAAGCACCAATTTTAAATTCAATATCGATTTGGGATATCTGCCAAATGTGACCTATTTAATTGATGTAAACACAATTGCAGTTGTAGATCTTGATGCCGCAGCAACAGTTACAAATTTGGTTGCCAATGGTAATTTTAATGCAGGTATCAGCGGATGGTCAAAATACAATGGGGCTAATGATGCTTTAAGTGCAGCAGGCGCGTCTGATGCATATGTAGGAAACGGAGCAATGAAAGTGGTAAACGCAACTTCGGATGCGGCAAATCAATGGAAAACACAAATTCATGCTGATTTTACTTCTGTCTTAACATCTGGAAAAGAATATACCATTTCTTATATGATTCGCTCTGAAGCAACTGGTTCTGTAAGATGTTCAACAACAGGAACAACGGCTCATTATCAGGGAGATCAGGCAACATCGCCAAGTTGGAAATTAGTAGAATGGAAATTTACCGGAAACGGAACCGAAACAGGTTTAAACTTTGATTTAGGTGGAGCAGCCGGAACCTATTATATCGATAATGTTTTAGTAACGGATGGATCATCTGGAGGAGGCCCAACAGCGCCAATAACGATCGAAAAAACCGATGCAGAAAAAACAAAAATCATTGGCGATGCTATGGCTGACTGGGTTTCTAAAATGATGACACATTACAAAACAAGTGTTTTTGCCTGGGATGTAGTAAACGAACCAATGAAAGAAGACGGAACATTAAGAACAGGAAATGAAGGCGATACCGCAGCAGATTTTTTCTCATGGATAAAATATCTTGGAAAAGATTACGCTGTAACGGCATTCAAACTGGCTCGTCAATACGGAAATGCAACAGACAAACTTTTCATTAACGATTATAATTTAGAATCAAGATTAGACAAATGCGACGGATTGATTCAATATGTGGAATATATCGAAAGTCAAGGCGGAAAAGTTGACGGAATTGGTACGCAGATGCACATAGGTCTAAATACAGATAAAGATAAAATTGCCCAAATGTTCCAAAAACTGGCAGCGACAGGAAAATTGATTAAAATTTCTGAGCTTGACGTGAGATTAGGAACAAATGCTCCAACCGTTGCGCAGCAAGCATCACAAGCCGAAATGTATCAATATGTGGTAGATATGTATAAAAAACATATTCCGGCAGCACAGCAATACGGTATAACAGTTTGGGGAGTTTCTGATAACTCCAAAGAACATGAATTCTGGCTTCCGGACGAAGCACCAAATCTTTGGGATGCAAATTACGTTCGTAAACACGCCTATAAAGGAACTGCTGATGGTCTTGCAGGAAAAGATGTAAGTAAAGACTTTTCAGGAGAGTTGGTTAAGTAAGTTAAGTGTAGTCTTAATCCATAATATGAATCTGAAAGGATTTGTATTATGGATTATTTGTTTTTAATTTTAAAAGAATCAGATGTTTACATTTTCCAAAAATACAATTGTTATACTGTTTTTTGCTTTTTTACAATTCGGATATGCTCAGGAAAAAATACCGCATCTTCAAAAAAAAGGAAATAAAATACAGCTCATTGTCAACGACAAACCTTTCATTATTTGCGGCGGAGAATTAGGAAATTCTTCGGCAACAACTATGGAAAGTATGGAACCCATTTGGAAAAAGTTAACCGACATGAACCTCAACACCGTTTTAACGCCAATTTATTGGGAATTAATAGAAAAGGAGGAAGGCAAATTTGATTTTTCGTTAGTTGATGAATTGATTTTAAGAGCAAGAAAAGAAAACCTAAAACTAGTATTTCTTTGGTTTGGTTCATGGAAAAACAGTATGTCAAGTCACGCTCCTGAATGGATAAAACTGAATCAGAAAAAATATCCAAGAATAAAAGACGACAAAAATAAAAGCCATGAAATTCTAACGCCTTTTAGCGAAGAAAATCTGCAAGCCGATTTAAAAGCGTTCCAAAAATTAATGGATCATATTAAAGATTTTGACCAAAAAGAACAAACCGTAATTATGGTTCAGGTTGAAAATGAAATCGGGATGCTGCCATCGGCACGCGATTATCATCCGTTAGCCAATGAAGCTTTCAAAAAAGAAGTTCCAAAAGAATTCATCCAATATCTACAGAAAAACAAAGAAAAATTAGCTCCTGAATTCTCAGCAATCTGGAAGAAAAACGGATTTAAAACAACTGGAAACTGGGAAGAAATTTTCGGAAAAAGTCTCCAAACCGATGAAATTTTTATGGCTTGGTATTTTTCAAAATTCACCAATACAATTGCCAAAGCCGGAAAAGATGCTTACCCAATTCCGATGTTTGTAAACGCAGCCTTAAACGCACCGGAAAAGAAACCCGGAGAATATCCAAGCGCAGGGCCTTTGCCGCACCTGATGGACGTTTGGAAAGCAGTCGGAAACACCATAGATTTTCTTTCACCAGATTTTTATAATCCGTCATTCAAGCAATGGAATGATTTGTTTACCCGACAAGGCGATCCATTATTTATTCCCGAACATCGTTTTGATGAAACTGCCCCTTTTAAAGGTTTATACGCAATTGGACATTATGAAGCCATTGGTTTTTCGCCTTTCTCGATAGAATCTGTAACCGATGCCAAAAAAGAACCACTAGGCAAAATTTACGATTTAGTACAGCAGTTAACGCCAGTTATTGAAGCCAATAAAGGACAAGGGAAAATTAATGGAGTTTTATTAGATAAAGTAAACAATACGCAAATCATTAACCTAGGAAACTACGAATTTACCTTTAAACACGATTACACCCTAAATTGGTCAGAAGGCGCAAAAGCAGAAACGTGGACAACAGCAAGCGCCATAATTATAGAAATCACACCCGATGAATTTTACATCGCAGGTTCTGGAATTGTAGTAACTTTTAAACCATTAAAAAATAAAACCGCAAACGCAGGAATACTAAAAACAGATCAGGGAAAATTTGAAAACGAAAAATGGAAAACCATCAGACATTTCAACGGAGACCAAACCCATCAAGGAAGACACCTAAGAATTTCAGTAGGCGATTATGAAATTCAAAAAATAAAACTATACATTTATGAGTAGTTTTTTTCGCCACGAATTTCACGAATTTCCACTAATTATTTTTTTAAAGATTGAAAAATCTGCTTAATCTGCGTGAAAATTTTTAGCCACAGATTAACACAGATTTAAATGATTTAAAATAATTAGTGTTTTCAGTGAGCAGAAATAAAAATTCGTGAAAATTCGTGAAATTGCTTCGCCTGTTCGCTATCGCTCGGGTCGTGGCAGAAAAAAACAACCAGTGTAAATCCGTACAATCCGTGTCATCAGTGGGCAAAATATAAACAAGACGAAATGAAAAAAATAATACTAGCACTACTTATAGTTTTCAATGCCAATGCTCAAATAAAACTCCCAAGACTAATAAGCGACGGAATGATATTGCAACGCGATACAAAAGTCAATATCTGGGGCTGGGCGTCACCAAAAGAAAAAATCGAACTCGATTTCAACAAAAAAACATACAAAACCATTACAGCCGAAGACGGAAAATGGCAAATTCAGCTTCCATCACAAAAAGCAGGCGGGCCATACGAAATGACCTTAAAAGCATCCAACACAATCACCCTGAAAAACATACTTTTTGGAGACGTTTGGGTTTGTTCCGGTCAATCAAATATGCAGCTGTCAATGGAACGGCTTAAATACAAATATCAGGACTATATCGCTAAAGCGGAGAATCCAAATATCAGACAATTTCTAGTTCCCAACCAATATTTCTTTGAAAGAGAAAATACCGATTTTGCTTCCGGAGAATGGATTTCAGCAAACCCAAACAGCGTTTTGAAATTCTCTGGAGTTGCTTATTTTTTTGCTTTAGAAATCTATGAAAAATACCAAATTCCAATAGGACTAATCAATTCTTCTTTAGGCGGCTCTCCCGCAGAAGCATGGATCAGCGAAGAAAATATTAAAAAATTTCCCGATTATTATCAGGAATACTTAAAATTTAAAGATGGAAGTCTCGAAAAACAAATTGACGAAAACGACGATAAAGTAAGTTCAGACTGGGACAAATTATTAGACGAAACAGATCCCGGATTAAAAAATAAATGGGCATCTGAAATCGATAATTCCGATTGGAAAACTATGAACGTTCCCGGTTATTGGGCAGACGGCGAACTCGGAAATGTAAACGGTGCTGTTTGGTTTAAAAAAGAATTTACTTTAGAAAAAATAAAAGAAAATCAGGCCAAGATTATTTTAGGAAGAATCGTCGATGCTGATTCTGTTTTTGTAAACGGACATTTTGTTGGCACAACTTCCTATCAATATCCGCCTAGAATTTATTCTTTCAATTCCAATATTTTAAAAGAAGGAAAAAACGAAATTACCGTTCGCGTAATCAGTAATTCGGGTAAAGGCGGTTTTGTATTTGATAAACCTTATGAACTAATCAATGGCGATCAATCTATTGATTTAAAGGGAATTTGGAAATACAAATTAGGTGCAAAAATGTTACCGCTTCCGGCACAGACTTTCGTCAGATTAAAACCAGTCGGACTTTATAATGCAATGATTGCGCCTCTTAAAAATTATGTTATAAAAGGCGTTCTTTGGTATCAGGGTGAATCGAGTACCAAAAAACCAGCAGAATATCTTCCTTTAATGGAGACTTTAATTGCGAATTGGCGCACGCAATGGAAACAGGAAAAACTGCCTTTTTTATTCGTTCAGCTTGCCAATTATATGGAAACAAAACCGGAACCAGTCGAAAGTAATTGGGCAGCTTTAAGACAGCAGCAATTGAATACGCTAAAAGTTCCAAATACAGGAATGGCCGTAATAATCGATGTAGGCGAGTGGAACGATATTCATCCTTTAAATAAATACGATGTCGGGAAAAGATTGTCGTTACAGGCAAGAAAATTGGTTTATGGTGAGAAAAATTTAGTCGCTTCGGGACCGATTTTTAAATCAATAAAAAAAGAAGGAAACAAGTTAATTCTAAGTTTTTCAGATATTGGAACCGGATTGCAAATCAAAACCGGAAATGAATTAAAAGAATTTGCAATTGCCGGAAATGATGGAAAATTTGTCTGGGCAAAAGCAATTATTGACGGTGATAAAGTTGTCGTTAGTAATGATTCAATTGCAGACCCTGTAAAAGTAAGATATGCTTGGGCAGATAATCCGGCTGAAGCCAATTTATACAATAAAGAAAATTTGCCGGCTTCGCCTTTTGAAGCAGATTTGAGTAAATAATTTTTTGCACCCATTTTATTCTGTAGAGACGCACAGCAGTGCGTCTAACGCAACGTAACCCCAACATATATCACATTGCGCATAAGACGCACTGCAGTGCGTCTCTACGATATGCTTTGTGTTGATATTGTTGTTATTTTTTTACCCATTTTATTCCGTAGAGACGCACAGCAGTGCGTCTAACGCAACGTAACCACAACGTATATCACTTTACGCATATAGACGCACTGCTCGTCTCTACAGATATACTTTATGTTGATATTATTGTCATTTTTTGCATTTCAAGATCTTAGATTTATTTTATTAAATACTAAAATTCGAATTTTCGAAATCTTATCTTTATAAAATTAAATGATGCATTTTTAAATCAATACAATAATGATAAAACCAATCGATTTTATAGAAAACTTTGATTTTTATTTTCCAGATTATATTAATACTGCGCCATGGAATATTGTCAATGAACTGGACAAAATACTTTTAGAAAAATTAAAATTTCTTTCAGCGGATTATAAAATAGAAGGAACAACTGCGATACATAAAACAGCCATAATTGAAGAAGGCGTAACCTTAAAAGGAACAATCATCATTTCAGAAAATTGTTATGTTGGTGCGCACGCTTATTTACGTGGGCCAATATTGTTTGGGAAATCTGTAAAAATAGGTCCGGGTTCAGAGATAAAGCAATCGTTTATTTCTGATAATTCGGCAGTAGCACATTTTAATTATATAGGAAACAGTTTGATTGGACAAAACATAAATTTTGAAGCTGGTTCTATTTGTGCTAATCATTATAACGAAAGAAAAAACAAAAACATTTCAGTTAAATATAAAGACAATATTATCAATACCTATTCAGATAAATTTGGATCATTGTTAGGAGATAATTCTAAAGTTGGTGCGAATGCTGTTTTATCGCCGGGGACAATTTTAGATAAAAATAGTATTGTAAAAAGATTGCAGTTGATTGAGCAATTGGTAGAGGAATAACTTGCGTAGACGCACTGCTGTGCGTCTCTACGATATACTTTGTGTTGATATTTTTTTTAATTGCCTCCAGCTTTAGCTGGAGGAATAGAAATCTGTTATCAAAAAGGCTTTAGCCAAACGTCAAAGTTCGGCTAAAGCCTTTCATATTTTTCAAAATTTAACCTCCAGCTAAAGCAGGAGGCAATTGATTTTTTTTAATAAATATATCAAGTTTTTATTCTGTAGAGACGCACAGCAGTGCGTCTAACACAACGTAACCCCAACGAATATCGACAACAAAAACTTTGCACATGCGACGCACTGCTGTGCATCTCTACAAAAAACTATTTATTCATAGCAATATACTCCGAAGGTGTCATTGTAAAATGCTTTTGAAAATTACGACCAAAACTCGTCTGCGATTTATACCCCACCATTTCTGCAATCTCGTACATTTTATAATTCTCATTTAAAAGCAATTCCGCAGCACGTTTTAAACGAACAATATTAATCAACTCATTCGGACTCAAATTCGAAATATCTTTAATTTTTCGATATAAAGTCGAGCGGCTCATGTTCATGATTTCTGCCAAAGATTCTACGCTTAGATCAGAATCTGTGATGTTTTTCAGGATTTCCTCGTCGAGTTTTTTCAGGAACTTTTCGTCGGTTTTGTTGTGCGCAATACTTTTAATGTGCGAAAGCGGAGAACTTGCATAATAATTCATAATCTGCTTTCTGTTTTCAATTAGATTATTCACCTGAACTTTTAAATAATCCATAGAGAATGGTTTTGCGATATACGCATCGGCACCCACTTCAAGACCGTCAATTTGCGATTTCAGCGAGTTTTTAGCAGTAAGCAAAATCACCGGAATATGACTGGTTTCTAAATTGGTTTTAATCTCTTTACACAACGTAATTCCGTCCATAATTGGCATCGAAACATCACTTATAACAAGCTGAATATTCTCGTTATGAATTATTTTTAACGCATTTTCTCCATTATCCGCTTTTAAAATAGTGTAAAACGGAGTTAATTCAGCCGTAATAAAATTCAATAAATCTTCATTATCTTCAACGACTAAAAGCTGTGCTTTTTCGTGTTTATTTTCTATTTCTACAGTTTCAGATTCTGCCTCTGTTTCTTCTTTTTCCGTTTCATTATAAAACATAAATTCTTCTTCCTGACGAAGCGGAACCACAAGTTCAAAAATATTCACTTTTGAATCCGGAATTACCTGCAGGTTTCCGTTATGCAATTGCGTTAACGAATGTGCAAGCGAAAGTCCAATTCCAGTTCCCGAAGTCGTATCCATATTATCAACCCTGAAAAACGGCTCAAAAATTTTATCTTTTAAATGAAACGGAATCAGATTTCCGTCATTTTTTACAATTAAAGTCAGTTTCTTTTCATCTCTAAAAAGCGTGATAGAAGCTTTATCTGTAGAATATTTAATAGCATTACTCATCAAATTACTCAGGATTTTTTTGAAAGCCTCTTTATCTACAAAAGCAAAAATATCTTTATCGCCCAGTTCCAGTTCAAATTCAATTCCTCTTTCTTCAATTAATTGACTAAATCTCAAATGTAAATTCCGAACCATCGACGAAATATTCGCTTCCACGAAAGTGAGCTTTAAACCGCCAATTTCAGACTTTCTAAAATCTAGTAATTCATTCACCAGTTTTAATAAACGCGACGTATTTTTCTTCATTATCGAAAGATTCTGAGGCACTTCCGGCAATATGTGATCCATAACCAAAAGTTTTTCCAAAGGTCCTTTTATCAACGTCAAAGGCGTTCTGATTTCGTGCGCCACATTGGTAAAAAAGTCAATTTTAGCCTGATAGATTTCTTTCTCTTTTTCGTCGTTTAAATGTTTTATTTTTCGATTATGTTTAATCTGCGTTAGATTTTGCGAATAACGAATGATGTAATAAAACGAACCGCATATCAGCAGAAAATAGAAAAAATACGCATAAGAACTTGCCCAAAACGGTGGCAGAATCCTGATTTTCAATTCCACTTCTTTACTCCAAACACCAAAACTATTCAGTGATTTTACTTTAAAAACATAATCTCCAGGCGCCAGTTCCGTAAAGAAAACTTTATTGTTTCGTTCCAGATAAACCCAGTCATTATTAACGTTTTCCAGTTTATACCAATATTCGGTAAGTTCCGGCGCGGTATAATTTAACGAAGCAAATTCAAGATTAAATGACGATTGGCTGTTGTTAAGTTCCAGTTCGTCAATATGCGCAATAGATTGTTTTATAGGCGAATCATTTTCATTGGCATCAATATCCTTATTATTGATTTGAAGATTGGTAATAAAAGTCGAAGGGGTGTATTTGTTCTTGGTAAAATTCTTCGGGTTGAAACTGATCATTCCGTTTAAATTCCCGAAATACATATCGCCGTTTGTATCCTTAAAAGCCGATGCATAATTAAACTGGTCGCTCAATAAACCATTTGCGGTGGTGTAAATTTTAATGCTTTTATGATCAGGTCCAAATTTTACCAAACCTTTAGAAGTCGTCAGCCATAAATTTTTAGCTTCATCTTCTAAAATCGAATAAACAACATTACTCGGGAATCCATTTTTGGTGGTGAATTTTTTAAAAGTTCTTGTTTTTTTATCAAATAAATCCAAGCCGTTTTCGGTGGCAAACCATAAATTTTTAAAACTGTCTTCAAAAATATAATTGATGGAATTATTGCTGATACCGTTTGGGTTTTTGTAATCGTAAATAAAAACCTCTTTCTTTTTGGTTTTCGGATTATAATAAAATAAGCCATCGCGATAACTTCCCGCCCAAAGATTTCCGTCGCTGTCTTCTTTATAAGTCGTATAATGCGTAGTTTCGGGAAAAGTTTTTAAGGTTTCAAAATTGTCGTTTTGTTCATTGTATAAATAAAGTCCCATTGTAGTAATCACAATCAATTCGTCTTTTTTGGTTTCATAAAAAGAAAAAATAAAATTACTGCGTAATCCAGATGCTGGATTATTGGCACTATAGTGTCGAACAACGTTACCCGAATTTCGATCTAAAACATCCAGACCATGTTCAAAAGTTCCTACCCAAATTTTGTCTTTTCTGGGCATTAAAGCATGAATGTTATAATAGGAAACACTGCTTTTGCTTCCATTTGGTAAATAAGATGTAAACTGCTGTGTTTTTGGATTAAATCGATTTAAACCTGCATCTTCGGTTCCAATCCATAAATCGCCTTTATCATCTTTATGAATTTCCCTAACGGCGCTTCCGCTAATGGAATTTTGTCCTTTCTGCGGAAAATATTTCTTGAACTGTGTGTATTGTTTTTGATGGTAATTGATTCCTCCAAAATACGTTCCAACCCAAATTCCGTTTTCTTTATCAATAGTTATAGAATACGCTGCATTATCTGAAATCGCATACGGATCATTATAATTTTTTTTAAGATTAATGCTGGATTTCGTTTTCAGGTTGTAAACATAAACTCCGGATTCGCTGGCAATCCAAAGTTCATCATTTCCTCTCTTTTTAAACTGACGGACATAAACTGGTTTTTTTGTCGAAAATTCTAAACTCGAAGTTGTTTTATTGTGAATGTTATAAAGTAAAACGCCATCGTCCTGCGTACCAATCACAATATTGTTTTTGTCTAAAGCATAAATAATGGTAATTCTAAAGTTAGAAGAACTTGCAGGAGGCGCAATTGGAATATTTTCAAACGAAAGATTTTCTTCAGAATAACGATAAATTTTATTTAAAGAAGAAGCCCAAATCTGCCCGTTTGCATCTCTTGAAATCGAAGTGGCAATAAAATATTTATTCGGGTTAAAAGTTTTGGTTTCCTTTTTTGTTGTCGAATATTTATAAAGAATATTTCCGGAGATAAACCAGATATTTCCGTTTTTGTCATGATTAATATCGTTGATACGGTCGTTAATCGCTTCGTTTAAAACCGTAAACTGATCTGTTTTTTTATCGTATTGATACAAACCTTTATCAGTTCCTACCCAAATTACACCTTTATATTCATGTAATGACTGAATATAATTGCTTCCTAAAGTATGAATTGGGTCAGCATTGCTTCTGTAAGTCTTAAAACGATAGCCATCAAATCGGTTTAAACCGTCTTTTGTTCCAAACCACATAAAGCCGTCTTCATCCTGCAAAGAAGTCAAAACGGTGTTGTTAGAAAGTCCTTCTTCAACCTGAAAATGTTTGAAATAATATTCCTGTGCCTGAATAAAATGTATCGAAAAAAGCGAAAAAAATAATAAAAGAAAGAATTTACGCATAGTTGTGTTTTTTAGGATAAAACAAGGACTTATTCAAATCGTGTCAATATTCAACAAAATGTTGCAAGCCGCTATATTTCTGATCTTTTTTATACAATTTGAATCATTTGAGATAGAAATTGACACAAATGAATCATTTTATTTTGAATTAAAATCATCTACTTTGAATTTTCAAACAAATCATATTGATAATTTTTAGGCTAAAAAAATACAGCATCAATAAAATTAAGTTTGAAAAAATACACCATTAATAATTTTGAATTAAAATGAACACATTATTATTACTGAGCAATATTAATTATTTTTTTGCTCGCATCAGAGATGATTAGAATTTTTAAAAAACAATTGTAAAACCAACCAAGAAATGAAAACTATCTAAATGACAAATCAATGAAAACAAAGATCACTCAAATTTTAAAGCAGAGATATTACCTCTTGTTTTTCTTTAGTTTATTATTACAACAAACGTATGCACAACAGCAAATAACCATAACGGGAAAAGTAGTTTCTGCAACAGGAGAATCAATTCCGTTTGCTAACGTTGTCATAAAAAACACAAAAAATGGTGCAGTTACCGATTTTGACGGTACATACAAAATAGCTGCCGCGGGAAACCAAACACTGGTTTTTAGTTCACAAGGCTATAAAACAACAGAAATTGAAATCAACAACAAAACATCTATCAATGTTACTTTACAAGAAGATGCAATGAAACTGGATGAAATTGTAGTTGTAGGTTACGGATCACAACAGAAAAAAGACCTTACCGGAGCCGTTTCGCTGGTAAAAGCTACAGAAATCCAAAAAAGACAGGTAACTACTGTTGCTGATGGATTACAAGGTTTAGTTACCGGAGTTAAGGTTCGCGGCGGCGGACGTCCGGGACAGGAAGCCAGCGTAGAGATTCGTGGTCTTAAAAATCTTCAAAATACAAATCCATTATATGTAATTGATGGATTAGTAACTTCTGCAAACAGAGATTTTAACCCAAATGATATTGAAAGCATTCAGGTTTTAAAAGATGCATCTGCAGCAGCAATCTACGGTTCGAGAGCAGCAAATGGTGTAATTATTATTACCACAAAAAAGGGTAAAAAAGGACCGCTTCAAATTGATGTTTCTGCAAAAAGCAGTTTTACAACTATCCCACGCTATGATTTGGCAGGAACTGAAGAGTTTGCCAGATTAAATAATATGGCTTATGATAATGCCGGAATGACAAGACAAAACCTGAATATGGCAGTTAATACAGACTGGCAGGATGCAGTTTTTAGAACAGGAATGATGCAGGATTATAATGCCAGCGTTTCTGGCGGGAATGAAAACTCTACATTCTTTATGTCGGGGAATTATTTTGGAAATGAAGGAGCAGTAATCGGAACTGATTTTGACAGAATTTCATTCCGTGTAAATTCAAGCGGTACAAAAGGAATTTTCAGTATTGGAGAAAACTTAGCCATCAGTAATTCTAAAACAGATGAAATGTCTGGAAATCCAATTATTGATGTGTACAGAATGACGCCAACAATTCCGCTTTACGACGCAGCTAATCCTGGAGGATACGGTTACGGTAAGCAAGGTGTTGCAGATACTTTTGGAACAAATCCTCTTGCAATTGCTGATTTTGCTAATACGATCAACGAAAATTTCAGAATTAGAGGAAATATCTGGTCTGAACTAAAATTTGCTCCATGGTTGAAATATCGTTTCAATTTTGGATATGAAACTAGTTTTGACTCTTATAAATTCATGAGAAAAGTAGGGAACTGGACGTTAAATCAACCGATAGATCCATCTCAGACAGATCAAAATAAAGGAAGATCACAAACAACATTGTTCGAAAATACTTTGACTTTCAAAAAAGAATTTGGAAAACATGATATAACGGTTCTAGTTGGTCAGACTTTTCAAAAAGACAAATACGATCAAATTTATGGTACAAAAAGAAACCTGCCAATAAACTCCGGAACTGGACAATATTATGAGGTTTTAAACCAAGGAGATTCTCCGGTAGTTGGTGGTTTTATTAATGAAGCAGCTCTTGCATCTTATCTTGGAAGAATTGAATACAATTATGATAACCGTTATTTATTAAATGCTGTTTTAAGACGCGACGGATCATCAAGATTTAGTGATGCAAATAAATGGGGGAATTTCCCTTCTGTTTCAGCTGGATGGAGAATAAGCAACGAATCATTTTTTAAATCAGAGTTCATTAAAGATTTAAAATTAAGAGCGAGTTATGGAGAATTAGGTTCTGGAAATATTAAAGAGTACGAATACAAAAGTTTCGTTAATAATTTCGGACAGATTGTGTTAGGTCAAAATTTATATCCTTCTGCAACTCAGGTAAAATTATCAAATTCAGAACTGCGCTGGGAAAAATTAAAACAAACCAACTTTGGATTAGATCTTGGTGTTTTAAATAATGATTTACGTCTTACAGCAGATTATTTTATCGCTCGTACAGAAGATGTATTATTTGGTTTCCCAATTTTATTAACGACAGGAAATGACGGCGGAAATCCAATTTCTAATGCTGCAACTGTTGAAAATAAAGGTTTTGAATTAGAATTAGCTTACAGCAAAAAAATCAATGAATTCTCGTTTAATGCTTCTATCAACTTTACAAAAGTTAACAACAAACTAGTTTCATTAGGTAACGGACAAAACGAAAACATTTCTGGAAATACAATCACAAGAGCTGGTATGCCGGTAGGAATGTGGTATGTTTTACAAACTGATGGATTGTTTCAAAATCAGCAGGAAATTGATAACTACAAAAATGCTAATGGACAAGTAATTATGCCAAATGCTGTTCCTGGAGATATTCGTTTTAAAGATGTTAATGGGGACGGACAAATTACAAGTACAGATAAAGCTATTGTGGGAAGCCCTTGGCCAGAATTCGAAATGGGTTTAAATGCAGGAGCAGAATATAAAGGTTTTGATTTTTCTATGAACTGGATCGCTTCTCACGGGGCAACTGTTTATAACGGATTTAGAAGTGTTGTAGACAGATTCGATGATAATAGTAATTACAGAGCCGGAATCCAGCCTTGGACACCTGAAAACCCAAATACTGATTTTCCTAGAATAACAAAAGGGTCAACTTTAAATTCAAGAGGAGACAGCGACCGTTTCTTAGAAAATGGAGATTTTATCAGACTTAAGTACATTGGATTTGGTTATAACCTGCCTCAAAGTGTCTTGAAAAATTCAGGTATTTCGAGAGCGAGATTAACATTATCGGCACAAAATATTATTACAATTACTAAATATAAAGGTTTAGATCCTGAATTTACAAACAGTAATATTTTTGAAAGAGGCGTTGATAATGGTGCTTTCCCAAATCTTCAAACGTATTCTTTTGGTGTTGATTTTAGCTTTTAATTTAAAAAAATAGCATAATGAAAAAAATAATAATAATAACCGCAGCTTTTCTGGGTCTTGTTTTTACAGCTTGTGAAAGTGAATTAGACCTGAACAGCCCAAATGATATTACAGTAGACCAATATTGGAAAACTGAAAGTGATGCTCAGGCTGGTGTAAACTCAATTTACGCTATGTTTTACAAAGACGGTCTTTGGGCAAGATGGATGTATTTTCGTTTAGATTTGACTTCTGATGAAGGGTATAGTGTAAGCCCGTGGACAGAATTAGCAGACTGGACGCGATTCAATTATATCAATTATAATTTTTGGGAAGGAAATGCGGTAACATGGAGAGATACCTACAAAGCCATTTTTAGATGTAATCAGGTTTTAGCAAATGTTCCGAATATCACATTTCAAAATGAAGATGATAAAAAGAAAATCATTGCTCAGGCTAAATTTTTCAGAGCATTACATTATTACTATGCAGCCGTAATCTGGGAAGATATTCCGTTAGTTTTAGATCCATCTACACCAGCAGATTTACCACAACAAAAAAAGGTAACTGAAATTTGGGCTCAGATTGAGAAAGATTTAAACGAAGCTTTTGTGGATTTACCATCGCAATGGCCATCTGATCAAACCGGAAGACCTGATAAAGGAGCTGCCAAAGCATTTTTAGCAAAATTATACATGCAGCAGCACAAATGGCCAGAAGCCAAAACGGCACTAGAATATTTGATTACAGGGCCAGGTGCAAGATATGGTCTGGTTACTAATTACAGAGATAATTTTACAGATGTAAACGAAAACAACAGCGAATCTGTTTTTGAAATTCAGTTTGGAGATCAAAGAAAAGGAGGAACTGGTGAAGATCCAAATGCAGCCGTTTCCAGTAACCGTGGTCAGTTTTTTGCACCAAGAGGAATTGGCTGGTCTGACGGACAAGCACGTTTATGGCTTGTAAATGCTTTCAAAGAAGAAAAAAATAAAGATGGTAATCTTGATACCCGTTTAAGATGGACTTTATACTATCCGGAATTATTGGCTGACTTTGGAGATAAAACCTACGGAAGAAACTGGGAATGGAACAATAATGAAGCCTGGTTTAGAAAAGGAAGCCGTGATTATTACAGAAATAATGAAGATTATTACAGCCAGGTAAATTACAGATTAGTTCGTTATGCTGATATTTTACTGCGCTATGCCGAAGTTTTGAACGAAACAGGAAATACGGCACAAGCTTATCAGTATGTTGATTTAGTAAGAGCTCGTGTAAACATGAACACTTTAGCAGCTGCTCATCCTGAAATAGGAAACGATCATGATAAATTCTTAGAGCGTTTAAAAACAGAAAGAGTTTTAGAATTAGCCGGAGAAAGTGTGCGTTGGGAAGATTTAAAACGCTGGGGAGATTTAGATACTCAGGCTTCTGTTGATAAAATTGCGCTTCGTGACCCGGATTTTAAAAACTTCAAAGTGGGTAAAAATCATAGAATGCCAATTCCACAAAGTGATGTAGATAATAATCCAAATCTGGAACAAAACTCAGGATATTAAAAACTAATTTTTTTAAGGGAATCAGATGTATTGGTCTGATTCCCTTATCATAAAGAACGATTGTTCATAATAACAAAATTTATAATGAGAAAAGTAAAATTGTGTCTGACATTTATGTTGGCAGGATTAGTATTGCTAAGCTGCAACAACAAAAAGAATACTACTGAAGAAAATAAAAACGAAACTGCTGCAGTTGAAAAAAGAGAAATCTGGACAAAAGATCAAGCCAATAAATGGTATGCAGAACAGCCTTGGTTAGTAGGTTCAAATTATTATCCTAGCACAGCTATAAACCAATTAGAGATGTGGCAGGAAGATACTTTTGATCCAAAAAGAATTGATCAGGAACTAGGCTGGGCAGAAAATTTAGGCATGAATGTAATGCGTGTTTACCTGCATGATTTATTGCACCAGCAAGATGCAGAAGGATTTTACAAACGCATGGATCAATTTTTAGAAATTGCAGATAAACATCATATCAAAATCCTTTTTGTTCTATTTGATTCATGCTGGGATCCCTTTCCTGCTTTAGGAAAACAACGTGCTCCAAAGCCGCACACGCACAACTCAGGCTGGGTACAGAGTCCGGGGCAAAAAGTATTGCAGGATAAAACACAATATCCTCGTTTAGAGAAATATGTAAAACAAACCGTTGCTCATTTTAAAGATGATAAACGTATTTTAGGCTGGGATGTTTGGAACGAACCAGATAACATGACAGGTCCATCTTACGAAAAAATAGAAATCAAAAACAAAGTCGATTTAATCCTTCCTCTTTTAAAAAATGTTTTCGTTTGGGCAAGAGAAAGCAATCCTTCACAGCCATTAACTTCTGGAGTTTGGGTTGGAGACTGGAGTGACGAAGCCAAAATGAAACCAATGCACAAAATGCAGATCGAACAATCGGATATTGTTTCTTTCCATAATTATAACACACCTCAGGATTTCGAAAAAGTTATCAAACAATTACAGCGTTACGGAAAACCTTTATTATGTACAGAATATATGGCAAGACCAAACGGAAGCACATTCGAAGGCTTTTTACCAATCGCAAAAAAATACAATGTTGGAATGATCAACTGGGGATTTGTAGACGGAAAAACACAAACGAAATACGCTTGGGACAGCTGGACAAAAACATATACTGCAGAACCAAAAGTATGGTTTCACGAAGTATTACACACAGACGGAACACCATATATAAAAGCCGAAACAGATTTAATCAAAAAGATGACATCTGAGGCGAACAAGAAGTAGAATTATTGGCCACAGATTTCACAGATTAAACGGATTTTTACTGGTCAATTTTATTAAAATCAACTTAAAAAATTAAATCAGTGAAAACCTGTTTGATCCGATTAATCCGAGGGCAATAAAAATAAATCATTTTAATCCTTTTAATCTGTGGCAAAAAAATAATTAGTGAAAATTAGTGGAATTCGTGGCAAAAAAACATTTTAATCTTTTAGCAACATGAAAAAATACACAATAAAACAGCTCTTTTTTCTGCTGGTAATTCTGACTGGAATTTCTGCGAAAGCACAACAACCAGACCCGCCGGGGCAAGTAAAAGGAAATGAAAAACCCAAAAACGAAGCCTATCTTTTTGCGCACATGACGCACAACGATTACGGCAGATTATACTATTCTGTAAGTTTAGACGGTTTGCATTGGGAAAACCTCAACAACGGAAAACGAGTTTTTGAAGAATACAAAGGACATCCCGATATCTGCAAAGGCCCGGACGGAAAATATTACATCGCAGGCAATACAGGCGATGATGCAAAAAGTATCAATATTTGGGTTTCAGATGATTTAATTACCTGGAAAAAACACTCCGATTATACGCCGGATTTAAAAAGCACGCCTGATTATTCAAATGCTTTACAGCGAATTGGAGCGCCAAAATTATACTACGACAAAGACTCAGAAAAGTTTATCATGACTTGGCACACGCCTCATCTTGATGGAACAAAAGAAGATCCTGAACGTTATTGGGCAAGTCAAAGAACACTATATGTTTTATCAAAAGATTTAAAAACTTTTGAAGGAACACCAAAACGTTTATTCGATTGGGATATGGGAACGATTGATGTTTTCATCCGTAAAGTCGGCGATTCTTATTACGCCGTAATTAAAGATGAAACGTATCCGACTTTGTACTGGACAACCGGAAAAACCATCCGAATTGCGAAATCAAAATCCCTTTTAGGACCTTATTCTTTACCCCAGCAATCGATCAGTCCAAACTTTAGAGAAGCACCAATGTTAATTCCTTCTCCAGATGATAAAATATGGTACATGTATTACGAACAATACCCAGGTGTTTCCTACGGATTATCAATTGCAGATAATTTAAACGGACCTTGGTTTCAAGCCTCAGGTTATACTTTTTTCTCAGATTGGGATAAATACAGCTTCCCTGAAAAAGTACGCCACGGCTGCATGGTTACAATCTCTAAAAATGAATACGACAGTTTAGTGAAGAAATTTGGAATCACTAAAAATAAATGATGAGTTATAAGTTATGAATTATGAGTTTGGAATTAGGCGTTTGTTAGTGTTTTTTGAGTTAATACGAAACAGAGATTATTTTATCGGAAATAAATTATAATCACACTTAAACCAACTCATAATTCATAATTAATAATTCACAATTATAAAAATTGGTTAGTAAAGTTAGTGTTTGAAATTACCAGACTATGTGGATATGGTCTGGTAATTTATTTAGTAAAGAAGAAATAGCAATAATCGAGGAAATTATTGCATAAAACGATATAAAATGAATAAGAAAACTACAGTTCTGGTGGCGCTTTTTTTAAGCTGTCTGGTTCATGCACAATGGAAACCGCAAGGCGATAAAATCAAAACAAAATGGGCAGCGCAGGTTGATCCGAACAAAACTTTACCAGAATATCCCCGTCCGATTATGGAGCGCGGCCAATGGAAAAATCTGAATGGTTTATGGAATTATGCCATTCAGGAATTTGGCAAAACAGCGCCTTCAAAATATGACGGGCAAATTTTGGTTCCGTTTGCGGCTGAATCAAGCTTATCTGGCGTGATGAAAGAAGTTGGAGCAAAAAATGAACTTTGGTACGAAACCAATTTTTCAATTGAATCAAACTGGAGCGGAAAAAATATTCTGCTGCATTTTGGAGCTGTAGACTGGAAAACAGAAGTTTTTATAAACGACATAAAAGTAGGTTCACATACAGGAGGTTATACACCATTTTCATTTGATATTACACATTTTATCCAAAAAGGGAAAACTCAAAAACTGGTTGTAAAAGTTTGGGATCCATCAAACGACGGCCCACAGCCAAGAGGAAAACAAGTTAAAAATCCGGAGGGAATTTGGTACACACCTGTTACCGGAATCTGGCAGACGGTTTGGATTGAACCTGTAAATGCTAAAAACATTTCAGAATTAAAAACAACACCAAACATCGATCAAAATACAATCAGTATTAAAGCCGACGTAAACGGAGCAGAAAAAGGAGATTTAATTGAAATTTCTGTTTTTGAAGGAGGAAAAGAAATTGCAAAAGAAAAAGCTGTTGTAGGCGAAAGCAATGATATTGTTTTAAATTCTCCAAAATTATGGTCGCCGGAAAATCCATTTTTGTATCAGACAAAAGTCCGTTTAATCAGCAAAAATAAAGTTGTTGATGAAGTGAAAAGCTATTTTGCGATGCGAAAAATTTCATCAAAACGAGATGAAAACGGAATCATGAGAATGCAGTTAAATAATAAAGATTATTTTCAATTTGGGCCTTTAGATCAAGGTTGGTGGCCAGAAGGATTATATACTGCACCAACTGACGAAGCTTTAAAATACGATATTATTAAAACGAAAGAATTAGGTTTTAATATGATTCGTAAACATGTGAAAGTAGAGCCAGAACGCTGGTACACACATTGTGATCAATTAGGAATTTTGGTTTGGCAGGATATGCCAAGCGGTGATGAACAACCGATTTGGCAAGATAAAAAGTATTTTGAAGGCACAGAATTACAGCGTACTCCAAAATCACAAGAAATCTACAAAAAAGAATGGAAGGAGATAATGGATCATTTGTATTCGTATCCAAGTATTGTAGTTTGGGTTCCTTTTAATGAAGCCTGGGGACAATTCAAAACGGTAGAAATTACAGAATGGACTAAAAATCACGATCCAAGTCGTTTAATAAATTCTTCAAGCGGAGGAAATCATTTTCAAACGGGCGATATTTTAGATTTACACAAATATCCAGCTCCAGAATTGTATTTGTATGATGCCAGAAGAGTTACTGTTTTAGGTGAATACGGTGGAATTGGTCTTCCGTTAGAAGGTCATTTATGGAGAGCAAATGACAATTGGGGTTACGTTAAATTTAAAAACGAAGCAGAAGTTACTGCCGAATATGTAAAGTACGCTCAAATCCTTAAAAGCTTAGTAAAAACAGGATTTTCGGCAGCAGTTTATACGCAGACAACCGATGTTGAAGGCGAAGTAAACGGTTTTATGACCTACGACAGAAAAGTAGACAAAATGGATTTCAAAGCAATAAATCAAATTAATACTGAAGTTATTGATGCTTTGAATCATTAAATAGTGATTTTTGACATATAGTTCTCATAGTTTGTCATCTCGACGAAGGAGAGATCTCCACAAGAAACTCTACAAAGATTGGCGATTCTCTATGCGGAGCTACTTGCGGAGATCTCTCCTTCGTCGAGATGACAAGATTGAGGCAGAAGAAAATATATATTTAAAAACCACGCCCAATAATAAAAAAACTAAAATGAAAAAATACGTAATCCTTTTTCTGTTCACAATCATAAGTTTTGCCCAGCAAAAAACATTCACAAATCCCATTTTGCCAGCAGGTGCAGACCCGTACAGCACGTATTACAAAGGTTATTATTACTATACCAATACACTTGGAAATCGTTTGGTTTTGTGGAAAACAAAAGATTTATCCGATATCAAAAATGCTGAAAGCAAAGTGATTTGGACACCGCCTAAAAACACGAATTATTCAGCAGAAATATGGGCACCAGAATTTCATATTATCAAAGGAAAATGGTATTGTTATTTCGCCGCAGATAATGGTGATAACAATAACCACAGAATGTATGTTTTAGAAAATAAAGCATCAGATCCATTTAAAGGGAATTTTGAATTTAAAGGTAAAATTGCTGCCAAAACAGATAAATGGGCGATTGACGGAAATGTCTTCGAACATAAAAAACAACTATACATGATTTGGGCTGGCTGGGAAGGCGACACCAACGGACAGCAAAACATCTACATCGCTAAGATGAAAAACCCGCTTGAAATTGAGGGCGACCGTGTGATGATTTCATCGCCAACAAATGACTGGGAAACACACGGCGCATTGCATGATGATGTAAATCCTGCGCAGGTAAATGTAAACGAAGGCCCGCAGTTTTTAGAAAGAAACGGTAAAATTTTCATCGTGTTTTCAGCAAGTGGATGCTGGACCGATTTCTATTCTTTGGGATTATTGACCTTTAACGGAGGCGATAATTTATTAGATCCATCGGTATGGAAAAAATCTCCGGAACCAATTTTTAAACAATCAGATAAAAATAAGGTTTACGCACCGGGACATAATTCATTTTTCAAATCTCCTGACGGAAAAGAAGACTGGATTTTGTACCACGCGAATTCAAATCCTGGAGAAGGCTGCGGAAATAAAAGATCACCAAGAATGCAGAAAATAGATTGGGATGCAAACGGATTTCCGGTTTTGGGCGAACCTGTAAGTGAACAAACTAGATTAGCAATTCCATCAAAATAAAACTATAAAAACTAACCAGAGGATAATATTACTTTTTCCTCGCAATGACATAAAAATGAAAAATATTCAAATCGCTGCGGTTGTTTTACTGGCACTTTTTCAATTCAATTGCAAAGACAATAAAAAAGAAAATACAACTTCAATTGAAACTGCCGAAATAAAAACAGATTCAGTTAAAACCGTTTTAGAAACTAAAAATTTTGATACAATAATCGAAGGTAAAAAAGTCAATTTATACTGGATAGAAAACAAAGGAATCAAAGCCGCTTTTACCAATTACGGTGGAAGATTAATCGGACTTTGGGTTAACGATAAAAATGGAAAACCAACCGATGTTGTTGTTGGAATGAACAGCGCAAAAGGATTTAAAAGCTCAACAGAACCTTATTTTGGAGCCACAATTGGAAGAGTTGGAAACCGAATTGGAAAAGGAAAATTTACTTTAGAAGGAAAACAATATCAAGTTCCGCTAAATAATGGAAAAAATGCTTTACACGGTGGTATAAAAGGTTTTCAGGATGTAGTTTGGAATGCCGAAAAAGCAAACGAAAACACTTTGGTTTTTACTTACGTTTCTCCAGATGGAGAACAAGGTTTTCCTGGGAATTTAACCGTAAAAGTAACGTATACGATTACGGATGATAATTCGGTAAAAATGGAATACGAAGCGACAACAGACAAAACAACTTTAGTTAATTTAACAAACCACGCCTTTTTTAATTTAAACGGAGAAGGAAGCGGTACAATCTTAAATCATGAATTACAGATTTATGCTAATGAATTTACTCCCGTTGATGAAGGCTTGATTCCGAGTGGTGAATTAAAATCAGTAAAAAATACTGTTTTTGATTTTACTTCAAAACATACAATTGGCGAAAGAATCGAAGCGAAAGATGAGCAGTTGAAATTTGGAAAAGGATACGATCATAATTATGTTTTAAACGAAACAAAGAAAAATGGACTGAATCATGCTGCAACAATTTCCGGAGATAAATCTGGAATTACAATGGATATTTTTACAGAAGAACCTGGATTACAGTTTTACAGCGGTAATTTCATGCAGTCGAAAAACACATTTAAATCTGGTTCAAAAGATGACTTCAGAACAGCTTTTGCATTAGAAACACAGCATTTTCCAGATGCACCAAATCAGCCAAAATTTGCTTCAATTGTTTTGAAAGTGGGAGAAAAATATCATACGGTTTCTTATTATCAGTTTTCTGTGAAAAAGTAGTTTAACCGCAAAGTTTTTTTTACCGCAAAGAGCGCTAAGGTTTCGCAAAGGTCACAAAGTTTTTTTGTCACTTTTGTCACCCTGAGCGAAGTCGAAGGGCGCAAAGTTATTCCTCATTTTTTTAACTCTTTGCGTGCTTTGCGTAATTCTTTGAGCTCTTTGCGGTTAAAATACACCAACTAAAACCAATAAAAAATGAAAAAAATACTATCCTTAATAACATCACTTTGTGTTTTCGCAGCCTGCTCGCAGGAAAAAGATGCCGACAAATCAACACCAAAACCAACAGAAGTAAAATCCAGTTCAATTTTACTGGCCGACCCAACTATTTTTTATAATAATGAAACCTATTATTTATACGGAACTACAAGCGGAGATATTCCAAATGGAGAAGGATTTCAGGTTTATACATCTTCGGATTTAAAAGACTGGAAAGGTCCGGTTGGAGCGCAGAATGGTTTGGCTTTTAAAAAAGGAGATGCTTTTGGCGACAAAGGATTTTGGGCACCGCAGATTCTTTCGTATCAAAATAAATTTTATATGATTTATACTGCGAATGAAAATATTGCTGTTGCTACAAGTGACAGTCCGCTTGGGCCATTTAAAAACGATTCAAAAGAACCAATTATCAAAACGGGAAATCAAATCGATCCGTTTATTTTTATTGATGAAGATGGAAAAAAATATTTGTATCATGTTCGTTTAATAAATGGAAACAGAATTTTCGTGGCAGAAATAAACGACGATTTTAAAAGCATAAAACCAGAAACTTTAACGGAATGCATTTCTGGAACTATGCTTTGGGAAAATACACAAAACGTAAACTGGCCGGTTACAGAAGGACCAACGGTTTTAAAACACAACGGCTTATATTACATGATTTATTCGGCAAATGATTTCAGAAATATTGATTATGCTGTAGGTTATGCAACCAGTAAAAGTCCGCTTGGGCCTTGGGAAAAAGCGACGGACAGTCCGATAATTAGCAGAAAAAATACCAAACAAAACGGAATTGGCCACGGCGATGTATTTTGGGATAAAAACAATAAAATGCATTATGTCTTGCACACTCATTATAGTGAAAGTGCCGTTTCGCCAAGAAAAGCCGGAATTATTTCAATTGAATTTAAAGATGGAAAAATAGTAGCTGATCCTGCAAGTTTTCAGTTTCTAAAAGTTAATTAATAACATCCAGTTATCATTCCGTAGGAATGTTTCGTCGGTAGAAAAAAAATAAAGGTCAGTGACATTTACGTTCCGTAGGAACGTTTGATATGCCAGATTATTAAAAAATGATTTCAAACGTTCCTATGGAACGTAAACAATGATGACAATATAACTTTCTACCAATGAAATGTTCCTACGGAACAAAAAAGATATAAAATAAAAAGAGGCTGGTCTCGATTTTTGAGACAGCCCTTTTTTGTTTTCCTGCAAGGTTTCCAAAACCTTGTAGGTATTCTGTATTTTAAGTTAAAGCAATAAATTATTTGACGTAAAATTTAAGCCTGCAAGGTTTTAAAAACCTTGCAGGAGTTGAAACCTATATTAGGAATCTTTTTTATTGGAAAATATAAAAAATGAAAACAAGTTTGAAATCAAAGCAGCAACCAGCCAGGAACGCATCCAAAAAAATAAAAAAATAGATTTATTAGAGCAGTTAATACTGGCAAGAGTTAAAGTTATAAAAAACGTTGTTGTCAGATTTTGAAGTATTTGAATTAATAATTTCCTATTATAAAACCGGACAATGTTCATCTTAATTCAAATTAATAAGTTGAGGTCCAAATTCTTCGTAGAAAATATTTTCCTGACTTACATTTAAATTAATAAGCGCTTCATATTGCGTTTTGATAAACATTTCTGGCCCGCAGATGTAATATCGGGCTTCTTCTAATAAAATAGAATCTTTACATTTATGAAGGTCAACACGACCATGAATTACTTCATTTGAAATTACATTTTCCGGCGTTACAGCATCATAAAAAGTAAAGGTTTCTAAATGATTTGCTTCTTCTTTTAAGGCTGAAATCTGATCTTTAAAAGCGTGAACAGATTCATTTCTGCAGCCGTGAATCCAGATTGTTTTTTTATTCTGAATCGAATTCAAATTTGTTTCCAGCATACTTAACATCGGCGTAAGTCCAACTCCTCCGCTTATTAGTACTAAAGGATTTTGAGAATCTTTTTCTAAATGAAATAATCCTGCAGGAGAAGAAATAGAAATAATATCACCTTCAGATTTTGAATGCATTGTATTCGAAACCCAACCGTTTGGATTTGGCGCAATTCCGCTTTCTTTTTTTACCGAAATTCTGTAATATTCAGGATTAAAAGTGCTTGACAAACTATATTGTCTTGGCTGTAAAAGATTCAATTCAGGTACAAAAACCTGAACGCTGATAAACTGTCCGGGATGGAAATCGGCAATTTCTTTTCCGTCTTCTGGATAAAGATAAAATGATTTGATTTCGGCCGATTCTTCAACAATTTTTTTAATAACGAATTTTCTCCAGCCATTCCAGCTTCCCGGTTTTGCCACATTTTCTTCGTATAAACCTTTTTCAAGATTAATCATAATATCGGCAAGTTCGTAAAAGGCAACTGTCCAGGCTTCCAGAATTGGCAGTGTAGCAGCTTCCCCAACAACTTCTCCAATAGAAGCAATAAGATGTGTTCCTACGATTTTATATTGTTCCGGCTGAATATTTAGGCTTCGGTGTTTGGTTCCAATTCTTTTTAATACGCCAATTAAAACTGACGGATCTTCAATATTTTCGGCGTAAGCCAAAACTGCATTTGCCAGCGCCGATTTTTGTCTTCCGTTTGCCTGATTTCCCATATTAAACATATTTCGCAATTCAGGATGATGCTTAAACATTCTGGCATAAAAATAATTGGTAAGGTCTTCGCCGCTCGCTCGTAAAATTGGAATCGTAGCTTTTATAAGCTCTTTTTGTTGTGGATTCATTTTGAATAATTTGATTAGGATTTAAAATTGAAATTCTAAGAAATAAAAGGCCTTAGAACTTATATTCGCAAATTTAATCCCACAGTATTGCTCCATTTTATGATTCAAATCATAATGGAAGAAGTTTTTTTGTTTCAGGTTTCAAGTTTCAGGTTGGGATAAAATTATTTTTTCACAAAATATATATTCTCATTTTATTCCGTAGAGACGCACAGCAGTGCGTCTACGTCTCGAATATCAAACATTGTGGTTACGTTGCGCAAGACGCACTGCTGTGCGTCTCTACGATATACGTTGTGTTGATTTTTGTTTTTTTTGAATTGCCTCCAGCTTTAGCTGGAGGTAAAAAAGGTTATTAAGAAAGGGCTTTAGCCAAAACTTCAAAGTTTGGCTAAAGCCTTTCATGTTTTCATATTTTAAACCTCCAGCTAAAGCTGGAGGCAATTCATTTTTGTAAAGAATTGAATATTCTCGTTTTATTCCGTAGAGACGCACAGCAGTGCGTCTACGTCTCGAATATCAAACATTGTGGTTACGTTGCGCAAGACTGCTGTGCGTCTCTACAATATGCTTTGTGTTGATTTTTATTTTTTTACAATTAATAATCAACAATCAACAATTCAAATCCGTTGTTGGTCGAAATTCTGCATTGCGAAATTTCAATTTATAGTACATTTATGTTTACAGATTATTTTAAGTAAATCAGCAATGAAAAATATCTTTCTTTCCATATGTCTTTTTGGTATAATTTCCAGCGGTTTTAGTCAGGAATTGGCAAATGCTCCAAAACCTTTTGGACCGCTTCCTACGCAAAAACAAATCGACTGGCAGGAAATGGAATTTTATGCTTTTGTGCATTTTTCATTAAATACATTTACCAACAAAGAATGGGGTTACGGCGATGAATCTCCTGAATTGTTTAATCCAACAAATTTAGATGTTCGCCAGTGGGCGCGCATTGTGAAAGCGGCTGGAATGAAAGGAATTATTTTGGTTGCGAAACATCACGACGGATTCTGTTTATGGCCGTCGGCATATACGGAACGTTCTGTGAAAAATTCTCCGTGGAAAAATGGAAAAGGCGATTTGGTTAAAGAATTGGCCGCAGCCTGTAAAGAATACAATTTAAAATTAGGATTATATCTTTCGCCTTGGGACAGAAACCGCGCCGATTATGGCAAACCAGAATATGTAACGTATTTCAGAAATCAGCTGAAAGAATTATTGACAAATTACGGAGATGTTTTTGAAATGTGGTTTGACGGTGCAAACGGCGGTGACGGCTATTATGGCGGAGCCAATGAAACCCGAAAAATCAATACACTTGAATATTATAATTGGGATGAAACCTATAAATTAATTTACAAAACGGCACCTAAAACTTTGGTTTGGGGAGTTGGCCCTTCGGAAGCGCGATGGATTGGAAATGAAGATGGTCGTGCCGGAAAAACAAACTGGTCGCTTTTACGTCAGAAAGATGAATTGGCAGGAAAAGTGCATTATACCGAATTTATGTCGGGACATGAAGATGGTGAAAAATGGGTTCCGGGCGAAGCCGATGTTTCAATAAGACCGGGATGGTTTTATCATTCGGTTGAAGATGATAAAGTACGTCCGCTGGATGAAATGGTTGATATTTATTATGAATCAGTTGGGAGAAATGCTACTTTATTATTGAATCTTCCGGTTGATAAAAGAGGTTTGGTTCACGAAAATGATGAAGCGAGATTAAAGGAATTAGTTGCAACAATTAAAGCCGATTTTAAAACGGAATTATTATCCAAAACAAAAATTACGGCTGATAATGTTAGAGGAAATAGTTTAGAATTTTCTGCAAAAAATGTTTCTGACGGAAATAAAAATACCTATTGGGCTACAGACGATAATGTAAAAACTGCTTTGATAACTTTTGATTTTGAGAAACCTACAGCTATAAACCGAATTTTACTTCAGGAATATATTACGCTTGGACAACGTGTAAAGGCATTTAATGTTGAAGCAAAAGTTGATGGAAACTGGAAAACGGTTGCAAACGAAACTACAATTGGTTACAAAAGAATTTTAAGAATCGACAGAGTTAAAGTATCGGCTTTAAGAATCAATATTACAGACTCAAAAGCCAATATTGTTATTTCAAATATTCAGGCTTACAACGCGCCGACTTTTGTGCGTATGCCGGAAATTCAGCGTGATAAAAATGGTAATGTAACCATTAAATCTGAAGATGGAAATCCTGTTTATTATTCGCTTGACGGAAAAAATCCAACGAAAAAAAGTGCTTTATATAAAGGAGTATTTCGGGTTAATAAAGCGGTTACTATAAAAGCCGTTGCTATTGATGCTGCAGAAAATATCAGCAGTGCTGTAAAAACGGCAAAATATGGTGCATCAAAAGAAAACTGGAAAATAGTTTCGGCTTCAAGCGGAGATTTAAAATCGGCTGACCGAATTATTGATGGAAATCCAAATACGGATTGGAGTTTTGGAGGCGATGCGAATAAACTTCCGCAGGAAATAACCATTGATATGGGAAGCCTTTTAAACATGAACGGTTTTACTTATGTACCGCAGCAAGTGGGTAATAATCTTAATTTAATTTCCAATTACGAATTCTACACAAGTACCGATAATGTAAACTGGACATTGCAGTCTGAAGGTGAATTTTCGAATATAAAGCACAATCCAATTGAGCAGGTTAAGACTTTCAAAAAAGCTAAAGCCAGATATATTCGTTTTGTTGCCAAGTCAGCGGTAGGGAAGGGTTCAACAGTTTCTATTGCAGAAATAAACGTGATCGAAACATTATAATTCCTTTTTAATTTGTAATCTTTTTGCTTAAAGTTTCCAATTTTGTTTTTTAGCGAAGCTTACAGGTTATTAGTCGAATTTTTGATTATTTACATTATGTAATATTTAATTTTATACTAAATAATTACAACAACAGGCAAATGATTAAAGAAAGTATAAATTTCAAAGAGGCTGGAAAGTTCGAAGAAACGCGTTTTGAAAAGATACACAATGTAATTTTCGATTCGTCTAAAGAAGCTTCGATTTTAGTTGCTCAGGAAATCGCCAATATAATTCAAAGAAAAGAAGAGTTAAACGAACCTTGTGTTTTAGGTTTGGCAACAGGATCTTCACCTATAAAAGTATACGAGGAATTAGTTCGTCTTCACAAAGAAGAAGGTTTAAGTTTTGAAAACGTAGTGACTTTCAATTTGGATGAATATTATCCAATGGATAAAAAAGATATTCAGAGTTACTGGTATTTCATGCACGAGCATCTTTTTAATCACGTTAATATTTTGCCTCAAAATATAAATATTCCTGACGGAAGTATCAGCAATGAAGACCTTCAGCAATATTGCATCGATTATGAAATGAAAATTAAAGCTTACGGCGGGTTGGATTTTCAGCTTTTAGGAATTGGACGAACGGGACATATCGGGTTCAACGAGCCGGGATCTCACGTAAATTCAGGAACGAGAAGCATTACATTAGATCACTTAACGCGTGTTGATGCGGCATCATCATTTTTAGGAATTGATAATGTGCCTAAAAAAGCGATTACAATGGGAATTGGTACAGTAAAAAATGCCAAAAGAATTGTACTTCTTGGATGGGGAATCAGCAAAGCAGAAATTATAAAGAAAACAATCGAAGGTGAAATTTCATCTCGGGTTCCGGCGACGTATTTACAACAGCACAACAACACAACTTTTGTTTTAGATACCGAAGCTTCATCAGAATTAACGAGAGTGAAAACGCCTTGGTTGGTAAAATCTGTAATCTGGACAGACGAATTGAAATTGAAAGCGGTGGCTTGGTTAAGCGAATTAACTAAAAAACCTTTCTTGAAACTGACTGACAAAGATTATAACGATAACGGAATGTCAAGCGTTTTAAGCGAAGAAGGAACTGCATATAATTTGAATATCAAAATGTTCAACAAAATGCAGCAGACTATTACGGGCTGGCCGGGCGGAAAACCAAATGCTGATGATACCTACAGACCAGAACGTGCCACTCCGGAAAGAAAAAGAATTATCATTTTTAGTCCGCATCCTGATGATGATGTTATTTCGATGGGAGGAACTTTTGACAGATTGGTAGAGCAGGGTCATGATGTTCATATTGCATACCAGACTTCTGGAAATATTGCAGTTTCGAATCAGGAAGCTTTAAAGTTTGCTGAAATTTCTAAGGCATTAAATGCTAATTCTGGTGAAGCGGAAAAGATTATTGACTTTTTGAAAAACAAAAAAAGTAATGATATCGATTCGTTAGAAGTTAGAAAATTAAAAGGGTTGATTAGAAGAAGTGAATCTCTGGCAGCAACACGTTATTTAGGTTTGCCGGATTCTAATGTAAACTTCCTTGATCTTCCTTTTTATGAAACGGGAACGGTAAAGAAAAATAATCTTGGTGAAGCGGATATCGAAATTATGTGCGATATCATTGAAAGAATAAAACCTCATCAAATTTACGCAGCTGGAGATTTAGCAGATCCGCACGGAACGCACAAAGTTTGTCTGGATAGTTTATTTGAAGCTTTGAAACGTTTGAAACACAAAAGTTATATGGATGACTGCTGGGTTTGGTTGTACCGAGGTGCTTGGCACGAATGGGAAACGTACCAAATTGAAATGGCGGTTCCAATGAGTCCGGATCAGGTGCTGAAAAAACGTCACGCGATTTTCTATCACCAGTCTCAAAAAGATGGTGTAATGTTTCAGGGAGATGACAGCCGAGAATTTTGGATTAGAGCAGAAGACAGAAACAGATTAACTGCAGAAAAATATCACGCTTTAGGTTTAGCAGATTATTCTGCAATTGAAGCCTTTAAGAGATATTTCTTCTAAGAAAATATTTAAAATAAAATAGACTATTTCATGTGGTTTATTTGGTTAGTTACCAAGTTTTGAAATGCAGCCGTGGTTGGCTGCATTTTTTTTATGCTTGTTTTTGAGATTTAACCACAAAGTTTTTTTTTTACCGCAAAGTTCGCAAAGTTTTTTTTTAGCTTTATCATTAAAAGAAGCTGAAGGACACAAAGCTGTTCGTCATTTTTTGTCACCCTGAGCGAAGTCGAAGGGCACAAAGAAGCTCCACAAAGTATATCCTCAATAAACATCAAACACAATCTTGTCATTTCGATTTCTATGATAAAACCAAATCTTTTTCATAAAAGGTTTGGTTTTTTATTACTGCAAAAACCCGATGGATTATTTTGTTTCTCACAGCATTTAAAACACTCATTTTATTTTTTCCCTCATCAATTTTTCTAATGTAATATCTTCTCAGATCATTATCTAATCTAATTGCACTCATTGCGGCCAGATGCAGAATAGTTTTTAAATTTTTATCAGCAAGCATTGATACTCCAGGCCTTCTTTTTAATGATGTTCCGGATTGAAAATCAAAAGGTACAACTCCACTATAGCATGCCATTTTTCTTGGATCGGTTATAATTGTAAATCCTTCTGTTTTTGATAATAATGTCCA
>NZ_LIAC01000019.1:0-103305 GCF_002210235.1 Flavobacterium sp. NLM | reverse complement strand
TTTGTCATTTCGACGAAGGAGAAATCTCCGCGAGAAGCTCTACAAAGATTGGACTTTCGTTGCAGAGTTACTTGTGGAGATTTCTCCTTCGTCGAAATGACAATGATTGGGATTATATTGTTTAAAACTAAAGTTTCCCTAAGGTCTTGTTTTAAATTTATATTTTTAAACAAACTCATACCCCGCATAAACCTGCTCAATTTCTTTCATAATGGCAAACAAATCTTCTGGAGCATCAGTCGTAACTAATTTCTGTTTGAATTCTTTAAAAGAATGAATCCCTTTAAAATAGTTCGTATAATGACGTCGCATTTCAACAATTCCCAAACGCTCGCCTTTCCAATCCATTGACCATTGCAAATGATTTCTCGCAGCTTCAACACGATCAATAACAGTTGGGGCAGGTAAGTGTTCACCCGTTTTAAAATAATGCTTGATTTCATTAAAAATCCACGGATAACCAATCGCCGCTCGGCCAATCATGATACCGTCAATTCCGTATTCATTTTTATATTTTAATGCTTTTTCAGGACTGTCGATATCACCGTTTCCAAAAATGGGCATTGTAATTCTTGGGTTATTTTTTACACGCGCAATATGCGACCAGTCAGAATGACCTTTATACATTTGAGCGCGAGTTCTGGCGTGAATAGTCAAAGCCTGAACACCAATATCCTGAAGTCTTTCGGCAACTTCATCAATATTAATAGAATTTTCGTCCCAGCCTAAACGTGTTTTTACCGTAACAGGTAAATCTGTCCCTTTGATAACGGCTTGCGTCAAACGCACCATCAAATCAACATCTTTTAAAACCCCGGCACCGGCACCTTTACAAACTACTTTTTTTACCGGACATCCAAAATTGATATCCACTAGATCCGGTTTTACAGTAGAAACAATTTTAGAAGACATCTCCATTGCTTCTTCATCACCACCAAAAATCTGAATTCCAACTGGACGTTCATAATCAAAAATATCCAGCTTCATGCGGCTTTTTATAGCATCACGAATTAATCCTTCCGATGAAATAAATTCAGAATACATCATGTCAGCGCCATGCGTTTTGCATAATCTGCGAAACGGCGGATCACTAACATCTTCCATCGGTGCGAGTAATAAAGGAAATTCGGGTAATTCTATGTTGCCAATCTTGACCATCTTCATAATTTTTTGCAAAATTACAACATTTAGTTTAATTCACAGCAAAACATTCAAGAAGCTGGAAATAAACCATATAAGTGATATAAGTTCATTTAATTAAAGCACTCATATGCGCAATCTTTTAAATGAAGTTATATTACTTATATGGTGGAAAAAATTTCTATATGTTTCTATAATCAAAAAATCGAATTGGTTTTCTACTCATTGGGTTAAAAACTAAAGGATTTAAAGTTTCTTTTGAGGCGAATTCTATTTTTGGCGTTACTCTCAATTTTGCTCTAAAGTGATCTTTAATTTCCTGCAGAAATTCTGGTGTTTGATTTTTAACCGCAATTTTTATCACGATTTCATCAGTGCCTAAGTCGTTTGTAGAAATTTCGATAATATGATTTTCGATATTGTCAAATCCGCTTAAAACATCGTTCATTGCTGGCGGATAAAGTGTTGTCCCTTTATATTTTATCATTTGCTTTTTGCGGCCAAGAACAGGACCAACACGCAAAGTATTCCTTCCGCAGCCACAAGGTTCGTTATGAAGCTGTACAATATCTCCGGTTTTAAAACGCAGTAATGGCATCGCTTCAATTCCTAAAGTAGTAAAAGTAAGTTCGCCAGTTTCTCCGTGTTTAACAGGTAAATTATTTTCGTCCAAAACTTCAACGATGATTAATTCCGGATGATGATGTCCGCCATTTCCGTGTTCACATTCTGTAAAAGCCGTGCTCATTTCGGTAGAAGCATAAGTCGAAAACAACTTAATATTCCATTTATCCGTGATTTTTTTAGACAAAGTATTCATCGAAAAATCCTGATCTCGCAAAGATTCTCCAATGCAAATAGCCCCTTTTATACTCGAATTATTATAATCGATTCCGTGAATTTCGGCATATTCAATTAACTTCAATAAAAAGGACGGAACGGTAATTAAATAACTCGGATTGTATTTTAAAATCGAATCCCATTGCATTTCCGGAATTCCGGCGCCAACGCGAACTACACCGACTTTCAATTTTCGAAGGCCAAGAAAATAAGCCAGACCCGCCATAAATTTCCTGTCAATTGTGGTCATTAATTGTACAACATCGCCTTCGGCAATTCCGGCGCAGGCAAATGAAATAGCTTCATTATAAGCCAAACGATCTAAATCAGAATCGGTTAAACCAAAAGTTACAGGATCGCCTAAAGTTCCAGAAGTCGAGGCGTAGTCGATAATTTTATTTTGCGGAACACATACAAAATCATCGTTATATTGCTGTAAATCTTCTTTTGTAGTAACAGGTAAATGTTGTAAATCTTCTAAAGTTTTGATTTTTGAAATATCAATATTCTGTCCGGCAAAAAGTCTTTTATAAAAAGGAGAATTTTGACTGATATATTGTAAAAGTTCAGATAGTTTTTTTTCTTGAAAAATTTTAATTTCTTCTAAAGAATCTTTTTCTATTGCTGGAATCATTTTAATTTTCTTTTGATTTTTTTTAAATATTTTTCAATTTTTTCTTTTTCAGGCAGTGTCGTAATTTCTTTGGTCAAAGCTTTTTCAAAATTAAGTTTTGCCTGCTGAAAATCTTTTATTTGGTAAAAGTACAATCCTGCCTTATAATATACAACCCAATAATCAGGGTTTAATGATTGATAATTTTGAATGAATTCTGGAGAAATTGTTTCCTTATTTTCAATAAACGAATCTATTTTATGATCTTCAACTTTGAATTTTTTATAATTGCGAAAAGCGGCTGTTTCTAAAAACGGATCTTTGGCAATATTTAAATTTCCTTTTTGAAAAGAATTTAGAGCATCATTTTTTCTTTCGCCAAAAACAGAATTCAAATCGTAACAAACAAATTCGCCCAATTGATACGGATTTGCCGAAACCCAAACCAATTTTTCTTTCGGTTTAAAAATAATTCCGTGATGCGCCATTAATTGATTCAAAGCTTTTTCTGAACCATAACCTAGCGGAATATCTTTTAAACCATTTTTATTTCGGAGAATTTCTGAAGCAATTTCTGGGTTCACTTTTGGATTTTCTGCCAAAAGTTCCTGCATTCTTTCAAAGCGATATTCAGAATGACTGTTTACAATTTGTTCCTGATTTCGTTTATCAGTTGCAAATTCATCGCCCTGAAAATGATTCGAACATATTAACTGATCAGTGTTTGGAACATCATAAACGTCCATTTTTGTTGGTGAAACTTCAATTAAAATTGCTTTATTGTCGTTTGCACTTCCCACCATTATAGATTCTGAAACAAAAACTTTTCTCTTTTTCGCAATCGAAACGGCTTCATCTATATTCTTGGTGTGCTGTAAAATTTCACGTGTCAAAATCGAAATTGGTGTTTTGGCAATTAGCGGAATTTTAGATTTCGAAGCATTAATCGTTACCGTTAAACCTTCCTGGTTCATTCCGGAAACAGCACCAACCATTCCCGGCCAGGTAACCATCATAAATTTATAACCAACTTTCGGATTTATAAATGCCACGATTTTATTTTCCGCGAAAGCGTCATTTACATAAAAATCAAAATTACGTCCGAGAATTAAATTTCCATCTTCTGTTTTTTCATTCCACGCCGCAAAAGACGAACAGCCAACCAAAGCCAAATCTTGTAAAGCGTGGCCAATATCGTGTGCCGCATGAAGATATAAACCACGCTGATATTTGGGCGCAATGTTATCAAGTTCATCCGAAGTATATTCAGAAACGCCATAAATTTCCGTTTGATATTCTTCGGGAACATTCAAATATAATTTTCGATTGTACCATCTTAAAAACTGGCGGAGTATTTTTTGCTGAAAATTAGACGGGATAAAATCTTTTACTTTGGAGAAAAAAACGCGCTGCTGATTTTTTAAAAGAGAATCGGTTAAAGCTCCCGTGTTTAAACCAATTTCCAGCGGATCGCCTTCGGCATACAATTCCCAAATACCTTGTTTATTTTTTAAAAGCGAATTTTTACCTGAAATAAAAACCGAATCAGATTTTTTTACAACGATTGGTTTTGCCGAATTATAGTGAGAAAGATCCGGTTTATGATGCATTGATTTTGATGTTCCGCAAGAAACAAGCAAAAATGTAAAACCGATAAAGAAGATAAATAAAATTCGGTTTTTCATGATTTCTATTCAGATTCGGAATTGATTTTCGTAACCAAATATTCTTTGCCCACAATTTCAGAACAGGTTGAAACAGCACCAATTGTTACGCCCAAAACACCGTGCATATTGATACTCTGCCCTGTAAGATATAAATTATCCAATTTGGTTTTTGCCGGAATCAGCGTTTTCATCGGATTGTTAGAATCTTTCACATATCCGTACATATTTCCGTTGTAACCGCCAATATAATCGCGATACGAAAGCGGAGTAGAAGTGTGAATTGATTTTATACAATCTCTGATTCCCGGAAATTTAAGTTCGATTTCGTTTAAAAATTTTTCGGCTTTTCGGGATTTAAATTCCTCATAACTTTCGCCGCGCTCGCTTTCTTCTGCAGTTGTATTAAAAGTGTCGGCCCAGGGCGCAACATCTTCATATTTCATATAAGTAATAAAAGTCATTCCTTCGGCCCAGATTTCTTCTTTTTTTGAAGCATTCATAGAAGCCATAAAACCTTTTGGCCAAGAATCTTCATCATATTCATGTGCGCTCCAGACTTCGCTGGTTTTCTTAAAATGATAAAAATTATGATTGATATATTTAAAAGTTTCCGGCTTAAAAACAATATATAAACTAAAGGCAGAAATAACGCCTTCAAGACTTTGCACGCGATTGACAAAAGCTTTCCTGAAGTTTTCTTCCCCCGCCATTTTTAAAGTCGTTTTCGGTTCAATATTCGAAATAAACATGGAGCCAAAAACTTTTGTTCCGTCTTTTAATTCAACAAAATTGACTTTATTATCTTCAACATTAAAACGCGTAACTTCTTTATACTTGTAAAATTCTCCGCCGTATTTTTTGAGTTGTTTTAAAAGCTGTTTTGTAATCTGGCTTCCGCCGTTAATACATCGCCACGAACTTTGAATATAAGAGTTTACAGATAAGGCATGAACGTAAAAAGGCGATTTATCCGGAATGCCGGCATACAAAAAATTGGAACCCGCAAGAACCGCTTTTAGTTTTTCATTCTGCGTACATTCTTCAATCATTTCTTTTGCATTCAATGCCAGAATTTCGTTGTCGTATTTACCTTCCCAGTTTAAATTATAAAGCGGAAAAGCATCGCAGATGGTTTGTAGCTTTTCGCAGTATTTTTCAATATTTGCTTTTTCTTTGGGAAAAAAAGCAGTTAGTTGATCGACAAAATTTTGATAACCCTGCGCATGCGGATATTCGTTTTGATCGTCTTCAAATGAAATCATATCGTAACAATTCTCGTCTAATTTTTTTAAGTTGAGATGATCAATAATGCCGATATATTTAAAATATTTATACAAATTTTGACCTTCAGACAAACCTCCGATATAATGAATTCCGGTATCAAAAATAGTTTTATCGCGAACAAAAGTCTGCAGATTCCCGCCGTATTGATTGTTCTTTTCGAGCACACAAACGCTGTAGCCTTCTTTAGCTAAAATTATAGACGAAACCAATCCGCCTAAACCGCTGCCAACAATTACTACATTGTATTGCTCTTTCATTGCTTTTTATTTAATACAATTATCGCATTTTCTTCTGAAAAAATTTCGAAACCATAATCAGCTAATTTCATCTTTAAATTAGAAGAATTAACTAAAATTATTGAAGAAGCTGCAGTCACTTTTTCAAGATCCGAAGTATAATTTTCATCAGAAATTAAAACTATTTCGTATTGATTTTCACCCACAGAATCTAATTGATCCAGATAAGATATTTTTCTCTTTTTTAGAAAATAATTTGTTTTGGCAACCAATACTTTTTCTTCATCATTTATAAAAGAAACTATTTTTCGCTGCGGTTCCTGCAATGCCAATAAAACGTCTAATTGTCCATAATCATTGCCAAGATGCAAAATTTTAGCTTTAGGATTAATGTATTTATTTAAATTGAAATAGGTTTCTAAATTTTGCTTTAAATCTTTTTTTACAGCATCGCCAATTTCAATTTCTTTATAATCGTAACTATTAATCAGCATTTTTTTGAAATAATCCGGCCCTTCTAACTGCTGACGAATTTTGCGATGCTCTCCTTTAAAAAAGGTGCTTATTTGTTTTGTTCTTTCGGCATAATTATTCCCGAAAGAAGTATTTTCCGGAGTAATTCTTTCTAAAATGGTAACCGTTAAAGTTCCGTCGTGAATGACAAAATCACCTTTCGGAATTAACTCCGAAGCACCATGAATAACAACTGGAATGATATCTAATTTAAATTCTTCGGCAAGGAAAAAAGCACCTTTATGGAATCGTTTAATAACATTATTTTCTGAGCGTGTTCCTTCCGGAAAAACCATTAATGAATAACCTTCGTTTACTTTTTTACGCAAATGTTCAACGCCGCCTTCCAAACCTTCAGAAACTGGATAAAAACCTGCTTTCCTGACAACGCCGCCAAAAATAGGAGAGTTGTAAACCCAGTCGCTTACCAAAAATATAATTTTTGGACTCAGCATTCCAATGGATAAAATATCTAAAAATGAAGAATGATTGGCAATAATAACGGCTGGTTTTTCAAACGTTTCATTAAAATTGTTAACGACTTTTTTGTGTATAAACGGGTTCGAATATAAAACCGATTTCATGTATTTTGAAACCACATATCGAAAACCCTGCATTTTTGTTTTTTTACTAAGTGGTAAAATCGGCATTAATGTGAAACTGAAAAATGACATTAAAATTCCACCCAAACCATAATAGAAAAATGACATTACACCAAAAATAAAAGTGCGTAATTGAAAAGGCGGATTTCCTTTTTTAGGTCTGTTTGACAAAAATAATTTGAACAGAATTGGATAAAAAATGAACGTAATAATTAACGCAGCAAAAACCCCAATTAATGATACGGAAGAAATAGAACGCAGCGCCGGATGTTTGGCAAAAATCATTGCGCCAATTCCTAAAATGGTTGTAATTACCGCCAGAATAATGGAAGTTCTGTAAATGGCAATTTCGTTTTTTCCGTTTGTATATTCTTTCTGTAAAGCACTTGTCATGAAAATACTAAAATCGACACCGTGACCAAAAATCAAAGTGCAGACAATCATGCTGAAAATGTTCATTTGAATGCCAAAAATGCCCATAATTCCGGCTGTTACAATTCCCGTTAAAGCAATCGGAATACAGCTTACGATTACCAATTCAATTCTTCTAAAAAAGAAAAACAAAATCAAAATTACCGCAACAAAAGAGTAGTTGACAAGCGAATTAAAATCGGTTTTTAAAGTGCTGAAAAAAGTTTCGTTCATTTGCTGACGATCAATTGCAATAAGATTTTCTTTTGCAGAAGTCGATTTTACAAATTTATCACGCTGTTTCGGCGTAACTTTTACCAAAGTCGAAATCGTATAAAAACCATTTTTTTCGGTTACGAATTCTTTCAGCTGTAATGCCTGAATTTTTAAATAATCTTGGGTAGAAATTGGTTTGAAATCAAAATCTAAATGATCAAAAAACAGTGAATAAGTAGTTGGCTTAAAGCCGAGTTTTGAACCTTCAGTAATTAATTGAGATTTTAAAATTTGTTTTTTTTCTGAGTTCCAAAACGAATTCCATTTTGCAATTTTTTGAATTTGTTCTTTCTGCGAAAGTACAATTCCGCCAACAGAACTAAAATTCAATATTTTGTCTTGCTTTTTTTCTTCGGATAAATCGGTAAAAAGCTTGCTGTTGTTTTGCAAAACTTCTTCCATGCTTTTTCCGTAAGCCGCAACATAAATGGTTTTTGAAGTTAAGCTGGTACTTTCTTCCAATTGTTTTTCGGCCGCCTTAATATCTTTGGGAACAAAATTTAATTGTGACAAATCGTTGTTGAAACCAACATCGTTATATGTAAAACAGCAAATAATGGTAATAATAACGCAAAAACCAATTAAGAATTTGTTGTTATGAAATGAAAAATGAGCCAGTTTATCGATCGCATTTTTCTTGTGTTCAACATTGTTTTCTTTTGGTTTATACAAATGTGGAACAATTAAAAGAGAAAAAATTCCGGTTGCCATAACGATTACGGCGGCGAAAATTCCGAGATCATTCAACGCATCAGATTTTACAAAAAGCAGACATAAAAAGGCAACGGCAGTTGTTGAGCTGCTCATAATTACTGGCATCGTAATGTCTTTGTATAGCGTTTTGATGTCGCTGTTATGCTTATAATGTGTAAGAATGTGAAGCGAATAATCGATCGTAATTCCTAATAAAATAGAACCAATTCCGAGAGAAATGGCTGAGATTTGTTCTTTTACAAAATATAAAAACGCCACTGCAAATAAAGCCCCGAAAACGGTTGGAAGGAAAATGATTAACGGAATCAATATTTTTCTGTAAAACAAAATCAGGATCAGCATTAGCGTAATCATCGCAATTGTTGTCGTTAAAACAATATCACTTTTAATTTGATTGGCATTTGCAACGGCAATCAAGGCAGAACCAAAATAACTTACAGAAGTTTTTCCTTTAAATTTGGTATTTAAATTTTCCTGAATTGATTTTAGTTTTTCGGCAAAAAGGGTATTCTTTTCTGTTTCGCTCGATGAAATATCTGAAGTTATAAAAAGCAATAATTTCTTTTTATCCTTTGTCATTACAAAACCATTGTCGAGCGTAAAATCATCGCCAATATTTAATTGCTGTAATTTTTTTAAAGCGATAAACGAAATTCCAAGTGGATCTTGCAGAATAAAATCTTTGGTAATAAATCCCGAAGGCGAAATAATCGATTTGTAATTTCCCTGAACGGTTGCTGCAATACTGTCTTTTTGAAGTTTAGTTTGAATAGCAGTATAATCTTTATCTTCAAGAAAAAGCGGCAGATTATTGTAAACGAAATCAATAGTTTCCTGAATGTTTTCTTCATCAACTTTTCCCTGAATTCCGGTTATGTAAGGTTTACAGGATTTAGCAACGCTGTCTGAAAAAGCAGCAGCCATTTCTTTTAAATCTTCGGCAGAACCGTTTTTTTCGAGTTTGAAAATAACGGTCGTTTTATCGGCAAAGTTTAATTGTTTTAAAACTTTTGCTGTTGCATCGGCTTTGTCGTTTGTTGGGATAAGTTTGGTAATGTCTTCTTCAAACTTAATTCGGGAAGCAAAAAATCCGAATACCAAAAGCATCAAAACAGCCAATAGAACCGAGAGCGATTTTCTTCGGTTTACAAATAAATGAATGGCGTAAAAGTATTGATGCATAATTATTTATTATTGTTTTTTTGCCACAGATTATACGGATTAAAATGATTTTACTATCTGTGTCAGTTTGCCACGAATTTCACGAATTTCCACGAATTGATTTGTGTTAATTCGTGAAATTTGTGGCGAAAAAAAATCTTTGTAAATCCTTTAATCTGTGGCAAAACCTTATTTAATATTCGTTTTGTTTTTAGAACTAAAAGCGCTTAAAAGTAAATAACTTATAAGTCCGGCTGATAGTGCTAAAACGGATGCTAAAATAAGACTTCCGACGATATATTGTGCAGCGTTTTTTTGAATATCGTCAAGTGTGGCCGAACTATCTAAAATTAGCGGCGCATCGCTCGAAATAAAAAGACTTCCTGTTTTTAAAGAACCGTAGATTACCAGCGGAATAAAAGGCGGGAAACTTACATTTGACGACAAAAAAGCAATTACTTTATTGAGCCTGAACAAAGCAGCAAAAGTAAAAAGAAGTATGGTTTGAAATCCCCAAAAAGGCGAAATCCCGATAAAAATTCCCAGAGCAATCGAAGCCGATTTAGTGAAATTAGAATCGTTGCTTTCTAAAATATCTTCTAGGAAAAACTTTTTAAAACCTTTTTTTTTTGCTCGCCGAAAGAAATCGCGAGGTTTAATATACAGCAAAGCGTTTGTTACCAAAACAGTATTCAAAATACTGATTCGGGTAAAATCCCTGAAAGGGCGAAAATGCGAAACACGTTCTGCCGGATCATATAAAACCTGAATTGGAATGTTTTTTACCACAATTCCTTTCCACGCTGAACGAACAATCACTTCGATTTCAAACTCAAATTTATTGGTATAAAATCGCTTTGGAATTAATTTTAGAGGATATAATCTAAAACCGGATTGTGTGTCCTGAAGTTCAATTCCGGTTTCAAACTTAAACCAGAAATTGGAAAATTTATTACCGAAACTGCTTTTCTTAGGAACATTTTCCTGTGTCATGTTTCGGCTTCCAATTAAAAGAGAATTCGGTTCGTCTTGAATTGCTGAAATGAAACCTGGAATATCAGAAGCGAAATGCTGGCCGTCAGAATCTATCGTGATAGCGTATTCAAAATTTAGCTCAATCGCTTTTCTAAAACCATTTCGCAGTGCTCTTCCTTTTCCTAAATTTTTAGGATGATGAATTTGGGTAAACTGCGAATATTGTTTTAAAATTTCGCTGGTTTCATCTGTTGAACCATCGTTGACAATAATGATATTTTGAGTGAAATCTAAAATAGAATCCAACACTTTTTTCAATGTTTTCTGGTTATTGTAAGTGGGTACAATAACACAAAAAGAAGTTGAATCGAGCAATTCCTGCTTTGATAAAATAGGTTTCATTGAGAATTTTTCATGAGCTTATTTTACAAACTGCTTCTCTTTTTCGGAGAAACTTTTCGATTGCAAAACAAAGTCTTTTAGATAATCTTTCAAAGCGCCATTTTGCTCGGCATAATGTGCTGTGATGAATTTTTTATCTTCTTTAATATTTTTTCTGTAACCTGTAATTCCGGGAACATTTTCCTGAATACTCAATCGAATCATTCTGATTTCGATATTATTAGGCTCACTTTTTATAGTCGATTCCAAAAGTTTAGCACCTTCTTTAAAACGTGAAATTTTGCTTCCTAATACACTTTCAAATTTAGAATCTAATAAAATTGAAGCCGCTTTGTAAGCCACTAAAATTTTATCATCGTTGTTTGAAACACCGGAAAGTTTTTCGATAAATTCCTTAGAATTGGTTTCTGATTTTGCAACATCAGTATACATTTTGCGGATAGCGGCCAAATCCGGCGTTCCCGCAAAATTTATCCATAGAAGTAATGACAATAGTAATTTCATAATTATAATTTTTTATACACATTGCTTAATTTTAAAGCTGTGGTATCGTTAAAATATGTGGTGTTTTTCACCTTTACCAAATCATCTTCTGTGGTTGTAATATCAATTTCTAAACGCAGTTCCGGATTTGTTTCCGGATTTATTAATGCCATGAATTTTACATTCGAAAGTGTTTGTATAATCAACGAACTTTTTGTGATTGACTCCGCAAGTTCTTTAATAATCTGAATCATGCAAACACCCGGCATTATTGGGTTTCCAGGAAAATGACCTTTAAAAACCTCATGATTGGCATTAACTAATATACGAAAATTATATTTAGCATCGCCTGTTTTCTCCTCTGAAAGCACTTTGTAAAAGTCTTTTAAAACCATATTTTTTATTATTTCACATCAAAAGAATAGGTAACACCTATTTGAAAATTGACATTAGTATTATAATCACCAAAAAAATAATGTTCGTTTGAATTATTATGATAATAATCGCTGTCTAAAACATCATAAAGGCCTTTTTTAAATCGAATCTCAAACCCAAGTCCCGAAGGCATTTTATAAGCAAGGCCTGTAACAAATGAAAGATCATTATTTGTTTTTCTAAAAGCTAAATTATCATCTAAAAGAACGTCTAAAGCCGGACCAAACTGTACTTCTAAACCTTGTCCAAATTTAAATTTGTTAATCAAACCAATCGACAAATAACTTATTTGTAAATCCTGATAAACAGTTCTTTCTGTCTGTGTATTTGGGTCAATAAAATTTCGTGCAACATTATTAGAACCCTGCCTGATATAATTTATTTCGGGCTGAAGCGCATAACGTTTCGATATATTTATTTCTCCAAAACCGCCAATATAAAAATCAGGTCTGTAATCAGCATGCGTTTCGGAAATTGTCGATAAACTCAAACCAGCTCTTAAACCAGGATTAAAAGTTACCTGAGCTTTTGAGGCAAAGATTCCTATAAATAAAAAAGCAAATACGATTATTTTCCTCATTATTTTACTTTAAAAGTATAGCTGATTCCTATTTGGAAAACCTGATTTAAAATAACATCATTATAATAATAATCATCATTGTTATTATTAAGTCCGTCATAGCCATAAATATCAATCAATCCTTGTTTGATTCTCGCTTCAAAAGACAATCCATTTGGCAGCGTATATCCAACACCTCCAACAATTGCAAGGTCAAAACCTTCAGGATTGCTGTTGATATAATTATCACCAACTTTTATATCTAAAGATGGACCGGCTAAAACATGAAAACCTTTACCTCCAAAATGATATTTGGCAACGGCACCAAGTGTAAGATAGTTTAATTCATACTTTTCAGAATAATAACGGCCGTTTTCGAAATATCTTCCTTCATCCCCTTGTCTTGAATACGTTATTTCAGGCTGTAACGAAAAATATTTATTAAATTTAATGTCCACTAGTCCACCAATATAAAAATCTGTTTTAGATCTGTTATCGTCAATATTGGTTAATGTTGAAATATTTAAACCGCCTCTAAGGCCGGGACTAACTTTTACCTGCGCTTGTGATTTTACAAGACCGATAAATAAAACGAATGCAATTAAGGTTATTTTTTTCATCTTTTTATTAGTAATTTTATGGTTAGTTTAAGTTTCTACTCTGATTTAAAATAATTTAGCTCAATTTTAAGCTTAATATTTTGATGAATTATCTGAATCTTCTCAGCAAAAATATTGTTTTCTGAATGGAAAAACAGTGTAAATTTTTCTTTTGTTTTAGATGCGTGAACGATCTTTTCTAATTTTTGATCTTTTTTTGAGATAAAAATATAATTGTCCCTTTTGCCATCTGCTGATTTATAAATATCATTTGATTCGTTTTCAAATTGTTCCTGAATCAAATATTGCTTTTTTAAAAGCAGTCGAAAATCTTCTTTTAATGTATTAATTAAAATTTTTCGATCTAATTCTGAAACAATCGAATTGACTTTAAAATCATTTTCAGAAATTTCAAAATCCATTAATTTATTTCCGAATTCCGTTGTAAAAACAATTCGGTGTGTGGTGTCGTTTATTTTTTTTGCAATGAAAATTCCCGACAATTCATTTCCGTAAACAGATATATTAGTTTTATAAACATAATCCGTTTTTGAATCTGAAAAATACGGAACCTCTACAGCCGTTTTGTCTAATTTTTTCGGCGTATAGTTTTTTGTGACCGAGCCGCAAGAAACCAAAACAATTGCCAGAAAGCAATTAATTAGTAAAAACTGAATCGTCGATTTTTGCATTGATTACTTTATTTTTAAGTACAATTCTGGTATAATCCTCAGATGATTCTAATAATTTTACCTGAACAACAGTTGCTTCTTCCTTGTCAAAAGTCAGTTCGATTTGTTTGATGTATTTTTTCAGCGTCGCATCTTTCGGAATAAATTTCGCTAAGTTCTGACCTTTCAGTTTAAAATACGAAATCGTAAATTCTTTATCATCAAACATATTTCCGCTTACGCTTCCCACGATTAATTTATTAATTCTCGCAAAGATTTTACTGTTGCCAATATCAACCGCGCTTTTCTTTCCTTCGTCGTTAATCAGGATTTTTCCGTTCTTGAAAACAATGCTGTAATTATATGGTTTTTTATATTGCCATTGCAAAAGTGCAGGTTCTTTAAAAACCATTTTTCCCGAAGTTTCAATGTCTTTCGAAAGAAAGTCCAAATGTTTATACTGAACAAAATCAGTACTTAAAGTTTTGATTTTTTTCGCCACAACATTTACATCTTGCTTAAAAGAAGCAATTTCGGCATCGGTCATTTTTTGTTCCTGAGCGAACAAATTCCCAGAAATAAATAGAATTAATAATGCTATTTTAGTTTTCATGTTTTTTTAATTTTTTTTTGCCACGAATTACACCAATTTTCACGAATTTTAATTTAATAAAATCCGTTTTAATCTGCGTTTTCGCTTTAGCGAATCTGTTTAATCCGCGTTCAATTCATAAGCATTAAGATTCAAAAGTTCCTCAATCGAAACCACTTCATAATTATTCTGCTGTAAAAATTGCAAAAACTGTTCCAATACTAAAACAGAGTGTGATCCGGTATCGTGCAAAAGTACAATTCCGCCCGGAGAAACCCGTTTTATAATTCGATTGAAAATTAATTCCTGATTTTTAGTTCCTCCATCAAGAGAACGAATATTCCAGCCAATTGTTTTATGTCCGGTAATTTTTAAAGCTCTTCGAATCGAAGGTGTCGTTACTCCGTAAGGCGGACGAAACAAGTTTATTTTCTTAGAAGTGAATTTTTCCAGCAGTTTATCTGTTTTACGAAGTTCCTCAGTTACTTTATCTTCATTATAAAAATCGAAAAATTTAGAATGAGAATAAGAATGATTTCCAACCAAATGTCCTTCTTCAATAACTTTTTGAATAATTTCAGGATGTTTTTCAATGTTTTTTCCAATGCAAAAAAATGTGGCTTTAGCATTGTATTTTTTCAGAAGATCTAAAACATCTAAAGTAAATTCACTTGGACCATCATCAAAAGTTAAGGCAATTTTTTTCTCTGTTTCCAGCGGATTACTGCAGAAAGCTTTTACATGATAATTAGAAGAAATTCTCGAAGAACCAACAGCATTTATTCCGATCCAGATAAAAATTATAGCAAAAAAATACCACAGATTTATTGCCATAAAAAAATTCAGAAGAAAAACTAAAAGCAATAAAAAGATAAAAAAGATCGAAATGTTTTTATGCGTTATCATTTTGAAAGTAACGTAAAACTATGATTTTTTCCGTTTAATTGATTGTACAATAAAATGGTTTTGTAAACTGGTTTTACAGCCGAATTTACTTTTATAATTTCTGGAATTTCCTGTGTTTTTAAAATCTTCGAGGCCATCCAAAAAGCAAAAGCCGAAGCCGTATCATATTCGCCGCTCAAATGTTTGTAGTATAAAACCGGAGTTTTTGCGAAAGCATTTTCGGCAAGATTTTTATAATAATTTTCGAAAGATGCATTTCCATCAAAACCTAAAACCAAAGCATCAACATCAGAAATTTCTAAATTATTTGATTTCAAGAAAGATTTAATTTCAGCTTCAATTTCGTTTTCTTCCAGCGTATTTACAATAGCAATATCCAGAAGTTCAGCGTATGTGTTTTCTTTTCTTTCGTTTTCTAAAACAAAAAAACTCGCACCTTCTCCGTAAACGGCACCGCTTGTTTTAGAATTTAGAACATCATAAGGAGAAGTATTATCTGCTTTGATTCGGCCGTTTAATTTAAAAAGAGAAGTAGTGTATTCTCCATTTTCATCAACGCCGCCTACTAAAATAGAATTCGCTTCGTCTTCCTCAATCTGCATTTTAGCATCCAAAAGTGCCGATTCAAAAGAAACCGCGCCGTTTACATAAGTAAAATTATAACCTTTACATTGCTGTAAAAGTGCAATTTGCGCACCAACTGTATTGTGCGTAGATTGGATAAAAGAAGTTGGTGTTAAAAATTCTTCTTTATTATCTAAAATGCTTTTCAGGAATTTTTCAGAATCTTCGATGCATCCTAAACCGGTTCCGGTAATAATGGCATCGACTTTTTCAACATTCGCATCTTTCATGGCTAAAGCCGAAGCTACGATTCCGTTTTTCACGCCTTTTGCCATTCTGCGGCTTGCAGCTGGCGAAATATATTCTTTGTATGCCGGCGAAACAATCGCCAGTACATTTTCATCGTGATTTACATTGGCCTCTTCTAAAAAAACAGTATCAAATGTTTTTTGAGTCGAAATACAGCCTACTCCATTTATATATGTTTTTTTCATTAGCTTTTTGAAAATATAAGAGTGGAACAATTTCCTCCAAATCCAAAAGAATTAGATAAAACGTGTTCGATGTTTTTATTTTTTAGAGAAGTCTGCGGAGTCAAATCGAATTCTTCCATTTGCGTTTCAAAATTCAAATTCGGATAAACAACATTATTCTGAATCGCCAAAACACTGTAAACAGCTTCAATTGCCGCTGCGGCCGCTAAAGTGTGGCCCGTAAACGGTTTTGTTGAACTAAAATCAGGAACTTTTTCTTCTTCATAAATACGACGCAAAGCTCTGCCTTCAGATAAATCGTTGTTTGGCGTTGCTGTTCCGTGAACGTTGATATAGTCAATTTCAGAAGGTTTTAAACCCGAAACTTCAAACGCTTTTTTCATCGCCAGAAAAGCGCCATCTCCATTTTCTGAAGAAGCCGTTTGGTGATAAGCATCATTTGCATTTCCGTAACCGGAAACTCTTGCCAATACTTTTTTATTTTGTTTGGCCACAATTTCATCCGATTCTAAAACTAAAAAAGCAGCAGCTTCTCCCAGATTTAATCCTTTTCTGTTATTGTCGAAAGGTTTGTTATAATCGTCAGATAAAATCATCAAAGTCTTAAATCCGTTGATCGTGAATTTTGACAAAGCATCGGCTCCGCCCACAATAACGCGATCCAGTTTTCCGGTTTTGATTAATCTCGCACCCAGCATAATAGAATTTGCTGCAGAAGAGCAAGCCGTGCTAATAGTCGAAACCATTCCTTTTAAACCCAGTTCTTCGGCAATTTTATCGGCAACATCGCCGCCGTCGTGACAAGTGATGTATTTAACCAGTTCCGGTTTTTCGAAATAATCGTAATAATGTTTCTCCGTCATGTCCATTCCGCCCACACTAGTAGCAGAAATAAGTCCGGTTCTAAATTCGTTGATAGAGGTAATGCCGGCATTTTCAACAGCTTGTTTTGCTGCCAAAGTACCAATCATAGCGGTTCTCGAAAAATTATTATCACTGTTTAATTCCAGTTCAGCGATAAGTTCATCGTTGGTTTTTTTGATTTCACCCACTTTAATAACATCCGCATGAACTGTAGAAATATTAGAGATATGGGAAATCCCGATTTTATTTTCGATTAATGAATGATAATTTTCCTCAACCGAATTCCCGATCGCGGAGATAATTCCCATTCCCGTTATTGCAACACCTTTTGCCATTTTAGATTTTAGAGTTTTGATTTTAGATTCTAGAACTTTGTCAAAGTTTAAAACTTTGACAAAGTTGACGGATTTTAAAACATTTTAGATTTTAGATAACGAGATAAGAAATCTAAAATCTGAAGTCTAAAATCTAAAATTATTTCGTTCTGTTAGCGCTAATGTAAGCCGCCATAGTTTCGATAGACTGGAAAATTGTTTTCCCTTCTTTCGGATCTACTAATTTAATTCCGTAATCTTTATCTAAAATCACGATCAATTCAAGTGCATCAATCGAGTCTAAACCTAAACCATCTCCAAACAAAGGATCGTTATCAGCAATGTCTTCGATTGTGATATCTTCAAGGTTTAAAGTCGTAATGATTTTATTTTTTAATTCTTCTTTTAATGCTTCCATGATTATTTATTGTATAATGTATTGATAGTTTCGTTTTTATATTCTGTGTTTTCGTCTTTACCTATTGTACAGAGAAAAGCTTTATAATTGTCATTAAAAAATTCTACCCAGCCGCATAAAACCATATCTGCTTTATTCGTATTCAACAGAATATTAGAATAATTCGACATAAATTCCGTGTTAAAGGTGTCAAATATAAAGAAAGAATTTTCACTTTTTAGCTGATGACGGATACTTATTTCGCCCAGACAAATATTTGGGAGCGTATAAACGAAAACTGCCGGACTCGGAAAATAGTTTTCTTTGTCTGAAATTGATTCCTGATATTTTACATCGGTATCTAAACTAGACGATTTATTGGCTAAAACTAAAGCAATATTATGCTCTTTTTCTTCTGAAGTTATCGGACTCAAAAGCAATTCTGATCCTAAAAAAGCGAGTTTGCTCAAAGCATCCATTTTGAAAAATTTTGGATATTGCATTTCAAAATTACGATAGGCTTGTTTGGAAAAATCAGCAAAATCTGTTGGTTCAGTTTTGAATACAGAAGTTCCGTTCAAAACAATTTCGTTGTTTTGGATGGTGATGTAGGATTGTATGTTGGTTTTGTTTTGAGTCATTGTTATAATTTAAACACGAATTTCACGAATTGCCACAAATTATTTTAGGTTTAAAATTACACTAATTAATCCGTCAGAATTAGTGTAATTGGTGTTTTACTTCTAGGAATCCCAAGTATGAATAATTTTACTGACTTTCCATTTTCCGTTTTTATTCTCAATTATAATTAAAAAACCTCTTCCACATTTTCCACCGCCACATGAAGCTCCAGCTGTTAAAACTCCTTTTGTTTTTGTTTTATTAAATTGAATTCTGGATATAAAAACAGTTCCAAGAGGTATCAAGGAATTACTTATGTCGTTTAAGTTCCAATCTTTTTCATGAGGATATTTGGAAGCTTTTTCAAAATGAAATTTTTTGTTATTTTTAAAAGGCGTTAAATCAAATGTATATTCTTCAGCGTTTTTTATGGTATCATATTTATAGCTTGAAAGATCAATTTCTTTTTGAATCATTTCTGTTTCCAAAGAGCTTATTTTTGTTATGGTATCATAAACACCAATCAATATTCTTGTTCTGTCATTTTTAATACTATCTCGATAGTGCCAATATTCTTTTAATTCTTTATGCTGACCAGTTGTGTCGACTTTATTTGTTTTTTCATTAAATCTTGGCGGCGGCGGTGGAGAAATAATTCGTCTATCCATATAAATAGAATCTACGATTTCGACAAAGACACTATTTAAGACATCTTTTTCAAAATTAGATTCAGGCACTTCTTTCTTTTTACATCCAAAAGATGAAAGCAGAATTAGAGTTATAAATATGAATTTTGATAATTTCATCTTATTTCATTTTTTCAAAAACAACAGCCGTATTACAACCTCCAAACCCAGAAGCCGTCTTCAAGAAAAATTCAATATTTCTTTCTTCATTTTTCTCAATAACATTTATAACTTCACTAACTCCAATTTCATCAAAACCTTTTGATTCAAAAAGCATATTTTGATTGGCAGATTCTATTGCAATTACGGTTTCCAATAATCCCGAAGCGCCCAATGTATGACCGTAAAAACCTTTTAAACTATTTACAGGAACATTTTGTAAACCTAAACGATTAAATGCAATTGCTTCCATTTCGTCGTTAAACGGAGTTGCAGTTCCGTGTGCTGAAATATAATCTAGTTTGTTAGCTTCTATTTGAGCTTCTTTTAAAGCATTCTGAATACTTCGAAACAAACCTTCACCTGTTCTTGACGGACCCGAAATATGATTCGCATCGTTTATTGAACTGTCGCCAATTACTTTTATTTTGGCATTTTTGGCATCCGCCGAAATTAAAACTGCTGCTGCTGCTTCGCCTAAACTTACTCCGGTTCTGTTTTTTGAATACGGTTTACAGGGTAATTCGCTCATTGCCTGAAAGGCATTAAAACCAGACAAAACAAATTCTGAAACTTCATCGCCGGCAACAACAAAAATGTTGTCATAAAGTTCAGACTGAATCATTCTTTTGGCAATTGAAACTGCCAAAATTCCCGAAACACAAGCATTTGAAATAACAATGGGCTGTGTTTGAAATCCGAAGAAATCTGAAATGGTTTTTGCTAAAATATCTAAATGTGCGTTATTAAAACTTTCGTCAGAATCATTTGCTAAAGCCGTAACATTTCCTTTTGTGGTAGAAAGTATAAAAGCCGTTTTTGAATTTAATTCAACTCCAGAATTTTTGATAATGGGCTCTAAAGCCAAAATCATCATTTTCTCTAAACGGGAATATTGAGTTTCAGTGCTTATTTTTGAAAAAGCACTGTTTATTTTTTCATTAGAAATAATCGAAGCATAAAATGAATTGGGCATTAAAGAAATATCATTATGAAGCTGAATACCAGAATCGCCGCGAAGAATAGCTTCAACATTCGATTCGACATCAAAACCTAAAGGTGTGATACAATTTGTTTCTGTAATGTATATTTGTTTTAACATTTTATGATTCTCAGTTTCTCCTGCAAGGTTTTCAAAACCTTGTAGGTATTTATTTTAAAGCTTTGTCTGAAAAAATGGCTCGCAGATTTTACAGATTAAACAGGTTTACACAGATTATTTTATTTTATACCTACAAGGTTTTGAAAACCTTGCAGGAAACGAATCTTGGTTATTTTATTTTTTTATTCGTGAAAATTAGTGCAATCCGTGTTTTATAATAGTAATCCAACTTTCTTTTTCCATTCCGCATAAAAAGGAGGATTTGTCAGCATTAAATTTCCTTCTTTATCTAAAAAAACCTGAACAGTTTCGCCTGTGCAGGCAATTTCACCTTTGTCATCAATAATTTTAAAACGGTAAATCATTTTTGCAGCGGGCGTATCGACAACTGTTGTTTCGATTGTAACTACATCGCCGTAACGCAAAGACAATTTATGTTCGCAGGTCGATTTTACAATTGGCGTTGTATATCCGGTTTTGGCAATGTCTAAATACGTAAGTCCGTGCTGGCGGCCAAACGCTTCGCGTCCATCTTCAAAATAAGTTATATAGTTGCCGTGCCAAACGATTCCAAGCGGATCAGTTTCGTTAAAACGAATTCTGATTTCGTGTGTAACGGTCAGGTCTGTGGCTTCGTTAAACTGCTCTTTTCTTTTTATCATAAAATAATGCGATGGCTGTGGTAAGAATAAAAAACAAAAATAGTAAACTTATTTTTGGGATGATTTCCAGGAAAGTAACGTTACGTAATAAAACGTCATAGAAAGCATCTAATCCCCAGTTCATTGGAGACGATTTAGCAATAATCTGCATGATTTTTGGCATGGCAAAAACCGGAACCCAGATGCCGCCAATTGCTGCTAAAATGATCACGCTTGTTGCGCCAAACGGAGCCGATTGTTCCTGTGTGCTTGCAATTGTTCCCAATAAAATTCCAAATCCGATGGCGGCAAAACCTGAAAATAAGGCAACGACACTCATTAATGCTAAATGTCCTTCGATATTTAAAGACGGCAATCCGATGGATGGAAATAGAAAAACGGCAACGGCAACCATCATATAAAACTGAATCATACAAATGACAGAATAAGTGATCGTTTTACCAATAATCACAACTAAACTAGAAACAGGATTTGTTCTTAATCGAACAAAAGTTCCTTGCGATTTTTCTTTTACAATATTAATTGATAACGGAATCACGATAAAAAATATCGCAAAAAGTGTCCACGCCGGAACGTTATGCTGAACCGAATTTGGACGAACTTCTTTGTTATTAATCTTCGGAATTATCTCTTTGAAAGAAATGAAACTTTTTTGCTCAAAATTGGTGCTACCTTCTCCTAATTGTTTTTCGAAAGTGGTGTAAATTGATTTGGTTTCAATTTGCGAAATCATTTTGTCGATCGAACTCATGACCGCATTTTTAAAACTCATTTGAACCGCCGGATCAAAATACAGTTTTACTTCTTTTTCTTTAATTATGGGTTGAGGTTCGCTTGTCGCAGTACTGTCAGTCATGCCTAAACTGCTGACAATTTTTTCGACATTTTGATCAACTTTGGCTTGTAAATCTGAGCTTAATTTTTGTGGAATTATAATCGCCAGCTGAAATTTCCCTTTGTAAACATTCTCTCGGGCAACATCTTCTGTAATTGTTTTATTGTCGATTTGTGTTACGACGGTAAACAGATTGCTTTTTTCTAAATTATCGAAAACGGTTTTCGAAACAGAACCTTTATCATTATCCACCAATAAAATTGGAATTTTAGAATCGCTTACGGTTTTAAAAGTGCTGTCCTGAATTAACGTAACGGTAATGACCAAAACCAAAGGCATTACAAACAGAATAATCAATCCGCCTAAATCGCGTTTAAGCAGTAAAAATTCTTTTACGATCGACATCCAAATTTTATATAGCATCTCTCAAATCTTTACCGGTTAATGAAATAAAAACGTCTTCGAGATTTCGGGCATCTTCAACAGAATTAATTAAAGTTGAAGGCGTTCCTTTTGCGTAAATTCGGCCTCGGTCTAAAATGGCAATATTGGTGCAGAAATCTTCGGCTTCAGCCAAATGATGCGAAGTATAAATAATAGATGTTCCGTTTTGGTTCAACACTTTTAGATAATCTATAATGGCATTTTTAGACTGCACATCAACACCAACAGTTGGTTCATCTAAAAATAAAACTTTTGGTTTATGCAGAATTCCGGCAATTAAATTGACACGGCGTTTCATTCCGCCCGAAAAAGTTTCAACAGGTTTGTCGGCAAATTTTAAAAGACCTAAAAGATCTAAAGTTTCGATCACTTTATCTTTTAAGTCAGAACCTTTTAAACCGTACATACTTCCAAAATAATGCAGATTTTCTCTTGCTGTAAGAGTAGGGTATAAGGCATATTCCTGAGGAACAACGCCTATGATTTTTTTGATTTTTGAAGAATGATGCTGATAATCTAAATCATCAATTGTAAAATGTCCCGATGTTGGTTTTACCAATCCGCAGAGCATTGAAATTAAGGTTGTTTTTCCGGCGCCGTTTGGACCGAGTAAACCAAAAATTTCTCCTTCATTTATATTTAACGAAACGTCGTTCAAAGAAAACTGATCGGCTTCTTTGTACTTTTTCGAAAGGGATTCTATTTTAATTATGGATTGCAAAATATTAGCTGATGGCTTTTTTTAATTTTTTAAAAAAGATTTCTTCTCTGTTGGCAATGTCCAAAAGTTCATCGGCAATAGTGTTGTAAGCGTCTTCTTTGGCACTTCTGTTTTTATAAATTCGTGATGCTTCAACGGCAAAATCTCGCCATGAATCGCCAATTTTTGTCATTTCTTTGGAAAGTTCTTTTAGTTTTTCATTACCCAAAACAACAGAAGCTTCCTGCAAAAATGCGGCATAAATAAAACGGAAACCACCGCCTCCGGTTCCAATTTCTTCCTGCATACGAACCATTTGTGCCAAATAATGATTGGCTTTTTTGGTTCCATGTTTTATCGGCCATTTTCTAATTTGCTTGGAAACAAATTTGATGCCGCGAACGCCTACAATTGGCATAGGCGCAAGCATGTCTCTACACGTATTTTTTATTCCTTTAATGATCGCGCTTTTTAAATCAACGTCTTTCGGAACTTGAATTGGATAATACATTTGTCCGCGAGGCGCAAAAGCACCTTTGGCAAAACGAACTTTGTCTAATTCTTCGTGCGTTAAAGTAGTTACGGTTTCCATAACGGGATCACTTACTAAATAATCCGTTTCGGTTTTTCCGTAAACGACTAAATTGTGTGCGTTGAAATGAAAACGGTATTCATCTGGAAAATAACTTAAGTTGTAAACGCCGACTTGTAATCCGGTTGGAATATTATTTTTTAAATTTTCGTCTAATGCTTTAGTGGCATTTGATACCGATGAAAATTTTTGTCTTTTTATTTTTAAATTTAATCGATTGGCTACTTTATTAAAAATCTGTCCAGGCAAAGTTCTGTAACTAATTGCCGGAGCATAATTGACTTTTATAAAAGGCAGATATACAAAAAACAATCCTGAGCCAATACCAAAAACCATCGGTTCGCTGATGTTTAGTCCGCTGTTTTTTAGCAGATTCGACGCTACTCCATTCTCACAATGAGCAGACTGATGATGTGTGAAAGTTAATTCCATTATTTGGTGATGCTGTTTTTTAATTCTTCAATTGAAATTTCAAATGTGTCGGCATATTTCTGTAAAACTTTATCGTTTAGTTTTGCAAAAACGCTTGGTTTAAAATGTCTTTTTACGCGCCATTTCCAAAGTCCTACATAACTTGATAAAATAGTTAAATCCATTTTATTGACTTCCATAAAATACACAATCGGACTTGCTTCGCCATTTAAAACCTGTTGTCTGGCATCGGCAATACGTACGTTTATTTCGTCGATAGAATTGGAAAGGGCAATTGTTTTGGGTTCCCAGCCTGTGCTTAACGTTGTGGTATAATTACCGTTTTCATCTGTTGCGTATAAAAGCTCTTTTACATTGTTTTTAGTTAAGTTGCTTTTATCCTGAGGTACTTTATCTTTTTCCATTACCTAGTTATATTTTCAAGTGGAATTATTACGAAACCGAAACTGTTTTTTGAATGAACAAGTTAATTTCGCATTCTAAGAGTATCTGATCTTCTACTGAACTTTGACAGCTCATAGTGCATAAAGTGTAATCGTCGCCGGCAAATTTTGAAACTAAATCTGCTTTGGTAATTATAGTATCGCCAACTTTTGGCAGCGAATGAATTTTTACATTTTTTAAGGCACTGATAAATCCAATTACATTTATGTTCTCATTTTCTGTTCCGTCTTCGTCAAAAAAGTATTTTTTTCCCACGATTGATGAACAAGTCTGCGCCGTATTTTCAATTAAACCTGCTTCGATAAAAACAGTATCCTGAACAAAAATATTGTCTTCTTTTATCAAAAAAGTGGTTTCTACAAAGTTGGCATCAATATCCAAAATCAAATCGACCATAAGCATTGGTGCTCGGTGCGGTAAATAATTTTGTATGTCAACTCCGGTATTCAAAATCATATTATTTGGCTAAAACGGTTTTCATTTGTCCGTTTGCAATTTCTTCATTATTTAATGTTGTAACGATATTCACCAAAGTGATTCCGGCAAATTCCTGTAAAATAGTTACTTCAGACTGAATGTTGTCGTTTAATTGAGGCAGTTTTTTAATTTCAATTTCTTTAATAGAACCAATATAACCTGTTGGGGCAGTTTCGTTTCTTAAAAAAAACTGATATCCGGTATGCAGTGCCACAGATTGTGCCATGTGTTCAATTAAACCGGCTTCCAGAAAAATATCGTTTTTTACGAAAATATTATCCTGCTGAATTTTTAAACCAGAAACCAAAGAAGTTTCGGTATAAGAATGCATAGCATCAACCATTACAAAAGGGAACTTTTGAGGTAATAAATTTTCGACTGTTTCTTTTTCTAAAAGTGCCATTGTTTCCATTAGCAAACTGTTAAATACGCATACGCAAAAGAGAATCTTCCACTTTCCGGAACTGATAAAAGAACTTTATCTCCTTTTTTCAAATTCCCTGAATTCATCAATTCTTCTAAAGCCAGATAAATTGATGCAGAACCCACATTTCCAACTCTGGAAAGGTTCATGAACCATTTATCGTCGCTCATTCCGATTCCTTTTTCGGTTAACCCTTTTTTCAGTCCTTCCACAAAAAAGTTAGAAGAAACGTGAGGAATAAAATAAGTAATATCGTCAGATTTGATGTTGTTTTTATCCATCGCGTCTTTCATACTTTCGGCACCTTTAGAAAGAATAAATTCATCTAAAAGTTTAACGTCTTGTTTAATTGAGAAAACAGATTCGTTCAGCCATTGTTCCGGTGCGTAATCGCTCCATGATTTTATTTCTCCGTTTTCTAATTTATCACCTCCGGCGTACATGCAGGTTTCTAATTCGTATGCATACGAAAAAGCTTCCATCCATTCTATTTTAAGAGAAATTGTTCCTCTTGGCTTATTTTCTAAAAGAAAAGCTCCGGCACCGTCAGATAACATCCAGCGTAAAAAATCTTTTTTGAAAGCGATAATTGGCTGTTCTTCCAGATTTTTTAAATTGTCGGCTTCGTGATTGTATTTTTGAGCATTCAGCCAGGTTGAAACTTTTTCAGATCCTGTGCAGATTGCATTTTTTGAATTTCCAGAACGTACGGAAAGAAAACCAAATTTAAGGGAGTTCATTCCGGCACAGCAAACTCCTGTTGAAGAGTTTAATTCTATTGATTTATTTTTTAGGAGACCATGAACCATCGCCGCGTGTGAAGGCAGAAAAATGTCCGGCGTTGAGGTTCCGCATGAAAGTACTTCTAAATCCTGAGGCGTAAAATTTTCGTCGAACAACGGCAAAATAGCATTGCGTGTTAATTCGGCATTACTGTGTGTGCTTTTTCCTGCTTTATCAACAGCGTAATAACGGCTTGTAATTTTGTTATTGCGCAAAATAATACGTCTTGCTTTTGAGGCAGTATCGTTGATAAGTCCTAAATAAGCTTCCATTTCATCATTTGAAACAGCTTCGTTAGGCAAATATTTTGCAGCTTTTGTTATATATACTTCAAACATAATCTAAATTCTCGTCTAAACTCCTTGATAATATTGAGTTTGTCTTTTTATGGTTTTTAACTTAAAAGGGTAGGAAATAAAGTGCAATATATACACTATTGGTGAGATTAACCAAATTGCCAAGAATAAATAAACATTAAATACTTTTAGAAGCTTTTTTCGGTTTTTTTGATTTTTAAAAATCAGGTTTGACCATTTATTGAAAATTTTATTAGCCGTTTTGTCTACTGTTACTAAGTACGGACTAATTTTTACAGCTCCAATTCCTACCAATTTTGGCTGTAAATCGTCTAAATCATTCTCATTAAATGATGAAAGTATTACTTCTCCAAATTTTGGAGATTCATTAATGTCTTTTTCTGAAACTCCCGGCAATGGAAAAATGCCTAAATATTTTTTCTTAACACCAGAAAACATCCATTCTACAATTGTAATAACACTTATTAAATTTCCAACACGATCTACCAGAGCAACATTGCCTACTAATTGTGCATTGGCTTCTTTTAGTAATGTTTTAATTTTTTCCTGCGCCATAATCCACATGTTTCTTGAACCGCTGATAGTTACAACCGGCGTGTTGTTCAGAATTTTTTTGGCTTCGTCACTTTTCAAAAACGAGTTTATTGGGATTGAAGGTGATAAATACCAAACCTGATAATGGAAAAGTACCAAATCAAATTTTGTGTTTAAAATTTCTTCAGGAACTGGTTTTAATGCCGTTGGAATCTGTAAAAAAGATTCTGGAAAGGCATCAAAAAAAGCATCTTTACTCCACGGAAACGGGAAGGGTTTTTCTAATTGTATTTCGTGAAAAGTCACCTTTATATTCTCTGAATTTAGAAATGGTTTTGCGATGTTTTGCGCAATGGTTTCTAACTGTCCTGATTGAGAATAATAAATAACAAGAACATTTTTCATTGAGGTTTGTTTGCTTTGGTTGCGAACAAAAATAAGTAAATTTATTTAAACGGATTTTTCTTGTTTAACGGATTAAGGGTTTGCCACGAATTACACAAATTTTCACGAATGTATTGCGTAAAAAAGAATGTTTTATGCCACTCGTTGAGATTTATAAAATTTCACCAAGCATTAAATTAGTGAAAATTTGTGTAATTCGTGGCAAAACAAAACTTTAAGATTTCAAATCATTCCAGAAATCGAAATAATTAAACCATTGCAACGGGTATTTTTTTAAGATATTTTCTACGCTGGTTACGTATTCTTTGAGCAATCCTTTTTCGTCACGGTGTTTTACTGCGGCTTCTCTTGCGTATAAATGATAATGTAAATTTGGCTCTTTCATAACATAAACAAACACAACCGGAACTTTTAATCGTGATGCAATTAAAAATGGCCCGGCAGGGAAGTTGGCTTCTTTGCCTAAGATGTTTTCAGAAAGTGATTTTGTGCCTTCAAAATAACGGTCTCCTGTAAAACAAACCAATTCGTTATTAGCCAAAGCCGCATTGATCTCAAATATATGAGACAAGTCTTCTTTGATAATGATGAATTTTACGGTTGGTTTTTGGGTAATGCTTTCCAGATAATTTTTAATGGCAGAATGTTCTAAATCTGTAGTAACTAAATTGATTTGAAAATCAAGATCGATATCGCCTAAGAAATGTTCTGCAATTTCAAAATTTCCAACGTGGGCGCTAATTAAAACACCGCCTTTTTTTTCGGCGAGGAGCTTTTTTAAAATTTCAATTCCGTCAAATTCATAGGTGAATTTGTTTCGCATTCCTGCCGAAATGGAAACTTTATCAATAATGGTTTGTCCAAAAGTGTAATAACTTTTGAAAACCATTTTTTTTGATTTAAAATAGGAGTATTGAAGCCTTTCTTTAAAGTAATAAAAAATAGCGCGATTGCTTTTCTTTAAAAATAAAAAGTAATAAGAAGCAACAAAGTAGAGTAAAACATAAGCAGATTTGACACCCGCTTTTTGAATCAAAAAAACGAATATTCTATAACCTAAAACAGTTCCTTTTGATTTGCCATCCCATTCACTCATTAAGCTGTTTTGGCTTTTAATTTGGTTTCGATAAGGTCATAAAAGCTTTGGAAATCAGAAATTCCAACAAAATCTGCCTCAACTAGTTTTACGCCAAAGTTTGATTCTATTGAAACTACTAAATCAACATAATCTAAACTATCTAAGCCAAGCGTATCTTTTAAATTAGCATTTGGTTCAATGTCGTCATTGTCTACTTCAAATTCATCAACTAAAAAACCATTGATTTTTGCTATAATATCTTCTTTATTCATCGTTCAATTTAAACTTTTTAACCACCAACGCCGAGTTGGTTCCTCCGAAACCGAAAGAATTGGACAAAAATATGTCAAATTTTTTGTTTAACGTAGTTTTAACTAAATTTAATTTTGAAGCATCTTCATCTGGGTTGTCTAAATTGATGTTTGGTGCAATGAAATCGTTCAGCATCATGATGATAGAGTAAATAATTTCGCTTGCTCCTGCCATCCAGCATTCGTGGCCTGTCATTGATTTTGTTGAACTTACATAAGGGTTTTTCTCACCAAAAACTTCAAAAATAGCTTTGGCTTCGTTTGCATCGCCAACCGGAGTTGAGGTTGCGTGTGCATTTATGTACTCAATATCTGACGCTTTTAGTTTAGCATCGTCAAGTGCTCTTTGCATTGCTGTAGCGGGACCTTCGACATTTGGAGTCGAAATATGTCCGCCGTTTGATGAAAATCCGTAACCTGAAACTTCGGCAATAATATTAGCTCCACGCGCAATTGCAGATTCGTAACTTTCAAGAATTAAAGTTGCACCTCCGCCACTCGGAATTAATCCGTCACGTCCGGCATCAAAAGGTCTTGAAGCTTTTTCAGGATCACTTTCTCTGTTAGAAAAAACGCCTAAACCATCAAAACTGCTCATTGCATATTTATTGATTTCCTGTGCTCCTCCAGTTATAATGATATCCTGAAAACCACTTTTTATTAAAAAATAAGCTAATCCAATAGAATGTGAACCGCTCGCACAGGCAGCACTTACGGTTAAATTAATGCCGCGAAGTTTAAAAATCGTTGAAAGATTCATCGTTACCGTAGAATTCATCGATTTAAAAATCGCCCCTGAACCAATTAAGGCAGTATCTTTTTTCTCGCGCACGATATCTGTAGCGTCAATTATTGCTTTAGAAACGCTATCGTTTCCGTACATAATTCCAACTTCGCGAGTGTCAAAAAAAGCATCGTCTATATTCGCATTTTTCAGTGCTTCGATAGTAGCCATATAAGCATATTCGGTTTCTTCACCAATGCTCATACGTTGTCTTCGGGTCAATAGGTTTTTTAAATCAGCTTTAGGAACCATTCCGGTTAAGGCTGACTGAAAACCAAATTCTTTTCGTTCTGAATCAAACTGAATACCCGATTTTCCGTTATACAATGATTCCTTTACTTCATCTAAAGAAGTTCCGATACAAGAATAAATTCCCATTCCAGTAATTACAACTCTCTTATTCATCGTCTTTCAAAGTAATTTTTTATCCTTAAAGTGTAATTTTTAAACAAAGGCACAATTTTTTTAATCTATTTATTATGCAAACATAGTATTTTAAGAATATATTCCTCCGTTTATATTAATAATCTCGCCGGTAATATAGCTCGATTTTTTTGAAATCAAAAAGCTTACCAAATCTGCAACTTCTTCGGCTTCGCCAAAACGATTTACCGGAATAAGCTTTAATAATTCTTTTTCGTCAAGCGCACTTGTCATATCTGTTCTAATGAAACCCGGGGCAACTGCGTTTACCGTTATATTACGTTTTGCAACTTCTTGTGCCAATGCTTTTGTTGCGGCAACAATTGCACCTTTTGCAGCCGAATAATTGGTTTGTCCTGCTGTTCCTTTTACTCCGGAAACAGAAACCATATTTACAATTCGGCCGTATTTATTGCGAAGCATTTTTTGAATAAAAAACTGCGTTACATTAAAAAACCCGTTTAAACTTGTGTTTACAACACCGTTCCAGTCTTCTGGAGTCATCCACATAAAAAGACCGTCTTTTGTAATTCCGGCATTGTTTACAATGGCTTCTACAATAGCTTCCGGATTTGATTCCTGCCATTGCGTTAAAACAGTTTGTACTTGTTCAAAATTGGCAACATCAAAACCTAAAATTTCTCCGGTTGCGCCTAATTTTTGTATTTCCTGAAGTGTTTCTTCGGCAGCAGTTTTGTTTGAATGATAATTGATCAAAATATGATAATTAGATTCAACGGCTAATTTTTTACAAATAGCACTACCAATTCCTCTTGAACCGCCTGTTACTAATACACATTTCATTTATGTTGATTTTATTTTTTTTTCTTAGTTGCTGGTTTGCTGGCCGGTTTTGCTGTTGTTTTTGTTTCAGCTTTTGGACTCTCGGCAGCTACGTTTGTTTCCCTTTTTTCTCTTTCTGCTGCTTGCGAAAACAATTCAGCATTTTCAAACCATTGATTTCCTAATACAGTTCCGTCGGGTCTTAGAAAACCCCATTTTCCTTCATTTTTTACTCTTGCAAGACCATCAATAAAACCTTTATCCTGCTGAACAAAAAGTGCAATAACGAATCCGTTTGAAGTGATTCCGTATTGTGTTGGAATTACCAATTTTCCGGCTTCATTAATAAATCCCCAATTACTTTCTTTTACAGGAGCTAAACCATTTGTACTAAAAACTTCTGCATCGCTGTAGGTTGGTTCAATTACAAATGTTCCTTTTAAATTGATATAACCCCATTTTTTTCCAACTAAAACTGGAGCTAAATTTTTTGAGAACGCTTTTCCTTTATCATATATAGGCAGAATTACCCAATTTCCGTTTAAATCAATAAAACCAATCTTTCCGTTCTTTTTGGCATAGGTTAAATCCTGAGTTTCAAAATCCCAGATTTTTTCAGCTCCATCAACAGGAGTGAATTTCCCTCCGCTTACAAGTCCGAAGGTTTTGTCTTTTCTTGCCCAGGTTGTGCCTTTAAAATAGTTTCCAATTTCTGCGTAAGCAGGTTCAACTAATTCTTTTCCTGAAGTATTTATAATTCCCCAGTTTTTATTTAGTTCTACTCTTGCATAACCATTTTCAAAAGGTTTGATCTGATCGTATTTTGGTTCTAAAACTACGGCAAGTTTTGAATTGATTAATCCAACTTTGTTTCCTTGTCTTATAAAAGCAACGCCGTTATTAAAATCGAATATTTTTTCGGTAGCAGTCGCTTTTAAAATTTCGCCTTTTGTATTAATATAAACCCAGTCCTTATCTTTTTGTACAACTGCGATTCCGCTGTTAAAATCTTTAGCATTATTAAAAGACGCCGGAATTACCCAGCTTCCTTTGGTATCAATAAAACCCCATTTTCCGTTGTCTTCTACGGCTGCTAAACCTTCAGAAAAACTTTTGGCAGATTTGTATTGAGGTTCAATTTTAAAGGACCCGTCTTTGGAAATATATCCAATTTTTGAATTCTTTTTAACTAATGCCAGTTCTTGACTATTAACAAATTGAATAAAACTTAGCAACAAAAAAATAAGTGTTTTTTTCATAATTTTTAAGATTCAATATTAATAATATAAAAATTCTTTTTTTATTCCTGAAAGAGTTCAGCATTTTGAAACCATTCGATTAAAAGCTTTCCATCTGGTTTAAGAAAACCCCATTTACCGTTGCGTTTTACTCTTGCTAATCCGCCAATAAATCCTTTTTCTTCACGCATATAGCTTCCAAATGCTGCTGAAATTTCATAATCTGCCGGAATAACTACTTTTCCGCTTTCATTAATAAATCCCCAGCCGTATCCTTTGTTTACAGCAGCAAGTCCGTTTTCGCTAAAAGGTTCTGCATCATTGTACATTGGCTGTACCACACATATTCCTTCTAAATTGGTATAACCCCATTTTTCCCGAATGCGAACAGGCGCTAGATTATTAGAGAATGGTTTTGTTTTGTCAAATAGAGGTTTAAGAACCCATTGTCCTTCAAAATTTATAAATCCCCATTTTGCGTCTTTTTTCGCAGCAATTAAATCCTGCGTTCCAAAAGCGCCAAATTCACTTACATCGTCTATTTTAATAAACTGTCCGTTATGAACCAGTCCATAATCTTTTCCTTTTTTTGCCCAGGTTGTGTTGTTGTAATAATCACCAACTTCGTCATAAATGGCTTCAACAACCTCTTTTCCAGATGGGTCAACAATTCCCCATTTATCATTTACGGCAGCTTTTGCATAACCATTATAAAAAGCTCTGATCACATCATATTTTGGAGCCAGAACAATTTCAAATTTATTATTGATGATCCCAACTTTATCTGCTTGTCTAAAAAAAGCTGCTCCGTAATGAAAATCAAATAATTTATCAGATTCAGGATTACCTTTTAATATTTCACCTTGTTTGTTGATGTAATACCAAACGGCTTTTTTTTCAATAGCAGCAATTCCGCTGTTGAAATCTCTTGCATTATCAAATGTTGGAGGAATTACAAAAGTTCCCTTTCTATCCACATATCCCCATTTTCCATTTTGTTTAACAGCTGCTAATCCATCAGAAAAATCTCTTGCGCTGTCAAATTTTGGTTCAACGGCAAAAGTTCCTTCTTTTGTAATAAGACCAAATTTACCGTCTTTTTTAACTAAAGCAAGTTCTTGAGCATTAACTAATTGAAAAGCTATTAGAAATAAAAAAAATATTTTCTTCATGTTTTTTAAAATATGATTCCTGTCCAATTAATTGTTAATCAAATAATCTTTTACATTTTGAACAAATGGATACATTACCTGATCTTCCTTAAATGTTGGAATTATATTTCTAACATCATCATACCATTTTTTGCTTACAGACGAAATTTTATCTTTTTGTCCTAAATAATCAATTGCCTGAACAATGGTAATCATTTCGATTGCCAATACTTCAAAAGCATTTTCGATTACTTTTGATGTAATTACCGCAGCGTTTGTTCCCATACTTACAATGTCCTGATTGTCATTGTTGTTTGGAATACTGTGAACGTACATTGGGTTGGATAGCATTTGACTTTCGGCAGTTGTTGAAGTTGCTGTAAACTGAACTCCCTGCATTCCGAAATTAAATCCTAATGTTCCTAAGTTCACAAACGGAGGCAGTAATTCGTTGATTTTTGAATTCAATAAATAATTCAGCTGACGTTCTGCAAGCATCGTTAATTTTGTAATAACGATTTTCAGTTTATCCATTTCCAGCGAAATATAATCTCCGTGGAAATTTCCTCCGTGATAAACGTGCTGATTTTTTACGTCGATAATTGGATTGTCGTTTGCCGAGTTAAATTCGTCTTCCAGAATAGAGGCTACATTATTGATCGTTTCTAAAACAGGTCCTAAAATTTGAGGAACACATCTTAATGAATAATATTCCTGAACTTTTTCTTTGAAGATTTCTTCGGTGTTTTCACCAGAATATAAATGGTCTTCTCTTTTACGGATTAATGTACTGTCTGAAAGATTCTGACGCATTTTAGCCGCAATTTCCTGCTGTCCTTTATGACGTTTTGTTTGGTTTAATTCTGCAGAAAAATGATCATCATATGCCTGAACCAATTCGTTTATGGCGCAAGAAGATTTTAATGACCAGTCTAATAATTTTTTAGCGTGATATACATTTACAACGCCAATTCCTGTCATTACAGAAGTTCCGTTGATTAATGCCAGACCTTCTCTAATTTCTACCTGAATTGGTTTTAAACCTTCAATTTCAAAAACTTCAGGAGTTGGTCTTCTTTCGCCTTTATAAAAAACTTCACCTTCGCCTATTAAAACTAAAGCTAAATGTGATAACTGCACTAAGTCACCGCTGGCACCAACGCCGCCGTGTTCAAATATTAAAGGTGTAATATCTCTGTTAATAAGTTCAGACATTAAATGAATTACTGACGGATGAACACCAGAATTTCCTAATGAAAGTGTATTTAATCGAGCCAAAATAGCTGCTTTTGCACAAGCTGCATTTAATGGTTTTCCAGTTCCAGAAGAGTGGCTGCGGATTAAATTATATTGAAGCTGAATTTGATCAGACTCTTTAATTCTGTATTGCGCCATTGGGCCAAAGCCTGTGTTTACGCCGTAAATTACTTTATTTCCAGAGAATTCTTTTAAGAAATTGAAGCTTTCATTTACTCGGTTTAGAACTACATCACTAATTGTAACTTTTTGATTCCCAAAGATTATGGCTTCAAACTCTGCTAAACTTAAATATTCATTAATTGTATTCATTAACTCGTTTTTGGTTGTGCTAATTTAATTTTATTTATCAAAATAAATGTAGTTATTTTGATGATGGCAAATGTAGGTTAATAATTGATAATATTTTTATTATGACAAAGGAGTTTGTAGATGTTTTAGTAATAGGCGCCGGACCATCTGGATGCGTATCGGCATCGTATCTTCATAAAAACAATGTTAAGGTGAAAGTTGTTGAGAAACAGAAGTTTCCAAGACTTGTTGTGGGCGAAAGCTTAATTCCAAGAGTAATGGATCATTTTGCAGAAGCAGAATTATTTGATGCTCTTAATTCGATGAACTTTGAAAAGAAACTTGGAGCCCGTTTTATTAGGGGCGAAGAGATTTGCGTTTTTGATTTCAGCAAGAAATTTGGAGAAGGCTGGGACTGGACCTGGCAGATTCCGAGAGCTGATTTTGATAACACAATGGCGCAGGAAGTGGTTCGTAAAGGTGTTGACCTGGAATTTGAAACGGAAGTTTTAGAAGTTTCTTTTGAAGGAAAAAATTCAAAAACAATTGTAAAAGATAAGGACGGAAATTTAAAAGAAATCCATGCTAAATTTATCGTCGATTCCAGCGGATACGGACGTGTTTTGCCAAGACTTTTAGATTTAGATACTCCGTCGAAATTAGACCCGCATTCTTCGATTTTTACACACGTAAAAGATATTAACAGACCGGAAGGTGAGGAAGGAACGCAGATTTCATTTGATATTTTAGAAACTGAAGTATGGCTTTGGGTAATTCCGTTTTCTAACGGAAATACGAGTTTAGGTGTTGTTGGGCCAACAGATTTTATTAATTCACTTTCTGAAAATAAAGATAATGCAGAAGCTTTGAAAAACGCTATTCAGCTATCAGATTATTATATTAAAAGATTTAAAGGCACAGAATTTTTATTTGAACCTGTAAAACTGGAAAATTATTCGAGGGCGGTAAAAAGAATGTACGGCGATGGTTTTGCTTTAACAGGAAACAGTTCTGAATTTCTTGATCCGGTTTTTTCGTCTGGAGTAGCTTTTGCAACGGAGTCTGGAATGCTGGCGGCAAAATTATACTTAAAAGAATCGCAGGGAATTCCTGTGGACTGGGAAGTTGAATTTACACAATATATGAAACGTGGAATTTCAGTATTTACAACATATGTGAAGGAATGGTATACCGGAAACCTTCAGACTTTATTTTTCCATCAACCGGAAAATCCTGAAGTAAAAGAAAAAATTTGTGCTGTATTAGCAGGATATGTTTGGAACGAAGAGAATTCGTTTGTCAAGAAACATGATCATGTAATAGCCAATATGGCGTATTTACTAAATATGCAAAAAGAACAAAGCCCTGAATAATCAGGGCTTTTTTTTATTCGAAAAACAATTCATTCCGTAGGAATGTCTGCTTGGTAGAATTAAAATTCAAATTGCGGTACACGTTCCATAGGAACGTTTGATTGTTGTAACAGATGTCCCTACAGGACAAAATGCGAAACAAAACTATTTTTCTACCAACGAGATATTCCTACGGAATATTAAATGTTTTTATTTAAATGCTTTTTTCAATAAAAGCTTAGATAATGATTTTGCAGTTTTGGCGAATCCTTCACCAATTCTTGTTTCATTGCTAAAATTACTTCCCCATTGATCTCCGGGAGCTTCTTCGCTTGTAATCTCTAATAAAACATTTGATTTGTTTGCCGTTTCAACAAATTTAAGATTTGTAGTAACTTTTGCAGGTTGTTTCATAATTCCTGCATCCCAGCCCGGATAAATCCATACCGTTTGTACAATTAAAGTATAAGGAGTATTTAATCCTTCCTGAAAATTTACATCTTTTCCAGCTTTAGATAATACGATGTTTCCTATTTCTAAAAATTTAGGAGTCCAGATTTGATCTTTTGCAACAACCCATCTTTTTTCCCAAAGATTTCCGTTTCCTTTTGCTTTTTCGTCTAAATCGGCTTTGTGTTCTTTAATGTACTGCGCTTCAGATTTTTTTTCTTTCATCATAGTGAAGCTGCTATAATCAAATATGGTATTGATTTCTTTTTGATCTTTTAAGAAATCAAAGTTTCCTTTTACTACTTCCATGTCCTGAGCAAAAGCGGTTCTGGAAATAATAAATAAAGCAAAAATTAATTTTTTCATTTTTTATTTATTTTGGTTAATTACTGGGCTAAAAGTAATTAAAATGTTTAGATAAACATTTTTCTTGTTAAAATAAAATTATAATTTAAATTACTTGAAATAAAAAAGGGATCCCATACAGGATCCCTTTTCACTTCAAAATTACTTATTAAAAAATTACCAGAATTTAACGTACAATGCTACGATAATCAGTAATGTAATTACAATTAAAACTGTTGTTTGTGGTTTTACTTTAAACATTTCAGAGTCTATTTCAAACGCTTTTGGATTTACTTTTGGTCCAGCAAAACTGATTCCAATCATAGCTAACATCGTAAAGAAGAATGATAATCCCATGCAAATGTGGAAAGGAATTTCGAATGCACCTTTTCCATTAGGATAAGCCGTATATAATAAAGTTTCGTTTCCAAATAAAGCCGGAGCATATTCGTTGAATAATACAGATAAAAGAAATCCTAAAATTACCCCAACAATAGCGGCAGTTCCAGTAGTTCTTTTCCAGAACATACCAAGGAAGAACATAGCGAAAACTCCAGGGCTAATGAAACCAGTGTATTTTTGAATGAATGTGAATCCACCTTCTCCTCCAATTCCAAGAAGGTCATTCCATGTAAATAAAACAGCCAAAAGCATAGCAGCGAAAACAGCAATTCTACCAATATTTACCTGTTGTTTTTCGCCAGCTTGTTTTTGAATGTATTTTTTATGAACATCTAAAGTATAAATAGTAGAGATACTGTTTACTTTTCCAGCTAATGAAGCTACAATTGCAGCAGTTAATGCCGCAACAGAAAGTCCTTTAAGGCCCGTTGGAAGAAACGTTAACACAGCCGAATAAGCTCCATCTTTTCCACCAACTAATTGAGGTAAATGACCGTCTTTGTACAAAACAAAAGCTGCAATTCCAGGAAGCATTACAATTAAAGGCATTAATAATTTTAGCATACCAGCAAATAAAATTCCGGTACGAGCCGTTTGTAAATCTGCACCAAGAGCTCTTTGTGTAATGTATTGGTTACATCCCCAATAGTTTAAGTTGATGATCCAGATACCTGCAAGGTAAGACATCAAACCTGGGAAAGTTAAATATTTATTGATTTCAAGTTGAGATGAAGTTGCGGTTGGTCTTGGTATAATCATTTTGAAATGTTCAGGAGCTTCTCTCATTAAAACTTTAAAACCTGCAATTGCATTTTCTCCAACTCCAAAAGCACTCCCAACAGTTGTAAGCGCAATGTATGAAGTTACTAAACCTCCAATGATTAAAACCGCTACCTGAATAACATCTGTATAAGCCACAACTTTCATTCCTCCAAGAGAAATAAATAAGGCAAACACAGCCAGACCGATCATAATAATGTGAAGATATCCTCCACCGGCAAGACCGTCAATGGCAACTGCCCCTAAATACAGGATAGAAGTTAAGTTTACAAATACATATAAAAACAACCAGAAAACAGCCATAATCAACGCAGTCGATTCGTTATAACGTGTTTTTAAGAATTGAGGCATAGTATATATCTTATTTTTAAGATACACCGGAATGAACCAAACGGCTACAATAATTAAGGCAACAGCAGCAAGCCATTCATAAGCAGCAACGGCGATTCCTAAAAAGAAACCTTCACCACTCATCCCGATGAATTGTTCTGCTGAAATGTTTGATGCAATTAACGAAGCTCCAATTGCCCACCAGGTTAAATTTCCTTCGGCAAGAAAATAAGCTTTAGCATCGTGCTCGTCTTGTTTACGTTTGCGATAAACGGTGTAACCGTAGACAGATACTACGATAAAATAAATAATAAAAACCGCATAATCTGCGAGTGCGAGGTTTGACTTCATTGTTAATAGTATTTTAGATAATTAGTATAGGTGATTGTTTAAGTTAAAAGTTGAAATTAATATTTATGTGGTTTAATGTGTTTAAAAATGAAATATGTGTTTTTATTCTGTTATTTTTTTATTAAAACAAGAACGAAAGCCAAATTTAAAATAAAAACTTAAAAAACAATCATTTTAAATGTGTTATTTACATTTATAAACAAATTATTCTGTTAAATTTTCAAATTACAGGCTATCAGCGTAAAAATTTAGTCAATTTTTACTGCATTTTTATAATGCACTTCCGCTTGTTGTCTTAAAATTTCGGCACTTTTCTCCGGAGTAATATCTCTTTGCGATTCTCCCATCATTTCGTAACCCACCATGAATTTTTTTACAGTTGCAGAACGAAGCAACGGCGGATAAAAATGCATGTGGAAATGCCATTCCGGATGATCAAAACCATCTGTTGGTGCCTGATGAATTCCTGACGAATACGGAAATGAAGTGTTGAATAAATTATCGTATTTGATTGTTAACTGCTTTAAAATTTTGGCATAAGCCGAAACTTCTTCAGCCGTAAAATCAGTGATTTTGCTGATCGCTCTTTTGCTTACAATCATTGTTTCATAAGGCCAGATTGCCCAAAACGGAACTAATGCCACAAAATGTTCGTTTTCGATTACGATACGGCTTCCTACTTTTAATTCGGCCTGAACGTAATCTTCTAATAAAGTTCTTTGGTTTTTATCAAAATAGGATTTTAAGCTGTTATGCGTTTTTTCAACCTGAGTTGGCAATGAAGACTGTGCCCAGATTTGCCCGTGCGGGTGCGGGTTGCTGCAGCCCATAACACTTCCTTTATTTTCAAAAATCTGAACGTGATTAATATATTTTATATTTCCTAAATCAGTATATTCTTTCTGCCAGGTTTTTACAATATTTTCAATGTCTGAAACTTCCATTTCCGGAAGTGTAAGATCGTGTCTTGGAGAAAAACAAACCACTCTCGAAATTCCCTGTTCTGGTTTTGCCTTAAAAAATGTGTGCTTAATATCTTCTTCAAAAATAATTTCATCCTGTTTTAAAGCAGCAAAATCATTGTCGAAAACAAAGCTGTTTTTGTATGCCGGATTACTTACTCCGTTTGCACGAACATTTCCCGGACATAAATAACACTCGGGATCGTGTTTAGGAAGTGATTCAGTCGAAATGGTTTCATTTTGTCCCTGCCACGGACGTTTTGCACGATGAGGTGAAACCAAAACCCATTCATTAATTAAGGGATTAAAACGTCTGTGGGGATCTTCGTTAATGTCAAAATTTTTCATTGTGTTGTGTCGGTATTAAAGTAATGTTGTTCCGTTTGAGATTTTTACATCATAAAATTTTAATTCAATCCCAAATGTATCTAAATAAAGATTTGAAAACTTACTTTTTACCTGATTTTCATGTCCTTTTTTTATTAAATTTATAGTACAGCCTCCAAAACCGCCTCCCATAACGCGAGAACCAATAATGGCATCATCTGCTTTTGCAGTGTCTACAAGCATGTCTAACTCAGCGCAGCTTACTTCATATTCCTGGGATAAACCATAATGCGTTTCAAAAAGCAATTGTCCTAAAAGTTCAATATCTCCATTGTCCAGCGCTTCGCAGGCTTTTATAACCCGGTTGATTTCTTTTACAACAAAATGAACCCTTTTAAAAACCGTTTCGCTCATTTTATCCTGAATACTTAAAAGCTGTTCTTCAGAACAATCCCTGAAACTTTTTACTTCAGGAAAATTACTTTTAATAATAGCCAAACCTTGTTCACACTCAATTCTGCGCGTGTTATACTCCGATGTAAAAAGAGAATGTTTTACATTACTATCCATTAAAATCAAGGAATAATCTTTAAAATCGGCATTGTGATATTCAAAATCAAGCGTGTTGCAATCTAGTTTTATAACCTTGTTTTCAAGACCGTGAACGCTCGAAAACTGGTCCATAATTCCGCAGTTAATTCCAACCCAGTGTTCTGCTTTTTGTCCTAATAATGCTATGTCAACTTTTTCAATTTTTAAATCAAAAAGTTGTTTGATTCCAAATAAAGTTCCGCACTCTAAAGCCGCAGAAGAAGACAATCCGGAACCAACCGGAATATTACTGCTAAAAACACAATTGAAACCGTCAAACGAATATCCGTTATCCTGCAATTGTTTTATAACACCGCGAATGTAATTTGTCCAGACAACATCGCTCAGTTTTACTTCCTGAGTTAAATCAATTTCAAATTCTTCATTTAAATCAATTGCGATTACTTTTGATTTTTTTGAATTGTTTTTTTCAAAAGCAAAACAAATCACTTTATCAATTGCAGCCGGTAAAACAAAACCGTCATTGTAATCAATATGTTCTCCAATAATATTAATTCTTCCCGGAGAAAGCACCACTTTTTCTGGCTTCGAGCCAAATGATTTCTCAAAAAAAGCAGTAGTATTTTGTATTAAAATATCATTCATTATATTGTAATAGGTAGTTAGTTTATATTTTCAAATTTGTAAACCGTTTTCTGAATATACTCTTCGCCTTTTTTCAAAACCGAATTCGGAAAATGTGCGTGGTTTGGAGCATCTGGAAAATTTTGAGTTTCAAAACAAATTCCGCTTGTTTTATGGTAAACTACATCATTTTTTCCTTTTAAAATATCAAAACAGTTTCCGCCTACATATATATGTACACTTGGCTGATCTGTATAAACGCTCATTTTTAAATTATTTTTTGAGCTCGATAAAATTGCCGCAACGTTGTTTGTCGGTTCGATCACAAAAGAATTATCTATTGAAGCGAGACAATTTTTAGCTGTTCTAAAATCAAATTCATGATTTGTAAGATCAATAAATTTTCCGGTTGGAATATTCTCGTGATTTGTTTCTACTATTTTTTCAGCATCAATAAAAACGTTCTGATTCAAAACACTTCCATCGTGTCCGTCCAGATTGAAATAACTGTGATGCGTTAAATTTATAATGGTATCTTCTGTTGAAACTGCTTTATAATCTAATTTCAATTCATTTTCTTCTGTCAAAGTATACGTTAAATCAACATGTAATTCTCCCGGATAATTTTCGTCTAAATCTTCACTTATAAGACTAAAAGTTATCGAAGGATTTTCGCCCAAAGTTTGATTCGTAACATTCCATACTTTTCTTCCAAAACCATTATTTCCGCCATGCAGCGAATTTCCATTATTGTTTTTGGCCAACTCATAGGTTTTTCCATTCAATGAAAAAGTTCCTTTATTGATTCTTCCCGCGTAACGTCCAACGGTTGTTCCAAAATAAGGAGCACTTGGCAGCAAATAAGATTCTAAATAAGAAGAAACAGAATCAAAACCTAAAACCACATCAACAAGATTTCCGTTTGAAACCGGAACTTGTATTGACGTCACAGTCGCTCCATAATTTGTAATCTCGACTTTCATACCATTTTTATTCGATAATTCTAAAGAAAGAATTTCGTTATTATCTGGGGTGAAACCAAAGGATTTAGAATTATAAGTTTCCTTTAAATGCGATTTATGTTTTATTTCCATGTAAATTTTGCCAAAAGTGAAATTCAAAAATAGAAACATTTCTTTAGTTTTGCATACCAGTACCTACCAGTTTTTGTATATTGCACAAAATTTCTCTTTTCCTATGAATATAATTTCGATTCAAAACAACATTGGTCTGCCAAAATATAAGCAGATAATTCTTTCAATAGAAAAAGCAATTGAAGAAGAAAAATTAGTAAAAGGCGACAGGCTTCCATCAGTAAATAAAGTCTGTCTGGCGTTTTCATTATCGCGCGATACCGTATTGCTGGGCTATGAAGAACTCAAAAAAAGAGGAATTATTTATGCCATTCCCGGAAAAGGATATTACGTTAAAAGCGTTGAAATCACTATAAAACAAAAGATTTTTTTACTTTTTGATGAGCTGAATATTTTTAAAGAAGATATTTATAACTCGTTTTTAAACAACATTGGAAAAAATGTTCAGGTCGATATTTTCTTCCACCATTTCAACAGTCAGGTTTTTCAAAAGCTCATAAATGACAGCAACGGCAATTATACCAAATACATTTTGATGCCCACAAATTTAAAAGATATCGTTGCTTCAATAAAAACCCTACCAGTAGGTGACGTAATTATACTGGATCAGACTAATCCTGATTTGAAAATATATCCGGCCATTTATCAAAATCACCAAAAAGATATTTTTGAAGGATTGCATAGAGGAAAAGAACGCTTGCGTAAATACAAAAAACTGATTTTGATTTTTCCTGGTTTTCGCGAACCGCTGGGAATGAAATTGGGTTTTGAAGATTTTTGTGCCGAATATAATTTTGAATCGGAAGTTATTGCCGAATTTACAAACAGAGAAATTACCGAAGGAGATTTATATATAATTCCGAATGATCGTGATTTAGTTCGCGTAATCGAAAACGCCAGAGATAAAAATTTAAAACTCGGAGCTGATTTTGGAATTATATCTTATAATGAAACACCTTTGAAAAAAATTGCAGCAAACGGAATTACTACTATTTCGACACATTTTGAAGCCATGGGAAAAATCCTCGCCGAAATGGTTCTTAAAGGAAAGAAGGAACAAATTGAAAATAAATCATCCTTAATTATGCGAAATTCTTTGTAATGACTCAACAAAGAGTTTTAGCAAAATGATTGTTTATATCACAGTAAAACAGCTTTTTGTTTGAAAAATCTAATAGTAAATTAATAAAAAACAATTTCTTGTTTTTGAAGATATATTTTGCTTACATTTGCAAATGTAAATTTTACACTTATTAATTTGTTTTAGCGGTTAGTGTTCATAATGACCGCTTAAAGCAAGGTTAAAAAAGATAATAAATAATTTTGTTTATTTTTTTAATAGTAGTTTTATTGAAGAAAAAACCCTGAAAATTGTGGATTTCAGGGTTTTGTTTTTTTATAGATATTGCCACAGATTAAAAAGATTCACACAGATTAAAAAAAATCATTTTAATCCTTTTAATCTGTGGCTAAACTTAAAACGTATAATCTGCGGTATCTGCAAAATCTGCGTGAAAAACTTTATTCGGTTTCCCAGAAAAAAAATTAAGATTAGTCCAAATCCGTAAAATCCGTGGGCTAAACTTTCTTATAAATTCAATACAAAATCATTAAGTAATTTCTCTTCATACTTTTCCTTATTAAAAGTATAGAGATAAGATCCTTTTCTGGACGACTGCATATCTTTTTCTTCCAGTTTATTCAGGATTTCAAGAGAATTTATTTTACTGATAAAGTTTCTCTTATCTAATTCTTTGCTTAAAATCGCTTCATATAATTCTAAAAGCTGACGCATGGTAAACTTTTCCGGAAGTAATTCAAACCCGATTGGTTTTATCGAAGTTTTATAACGAAGTCTTTTTATCGCATTTTGAACCATGTCATTGTGGTCAAAAATTAAATGCGGTGCTTCGTTAATAGGAAACCATTCAGCGTGATAATTTTTAATTAGTTCTTCATTATGGTTTTCGATATTAATCAAAGCAAAATACGAAACCGAAATTGTTCTTTCGACAGGGTCACGATCAATTTCACTGTAAGCATATAACTGCTCCATGTAGATATCGTTAAGACCTGTATATGTATTTAAAATTCGGATAGCCGCATCGTCTAAAACTTCATCACGTTTTAAAAACCCCCCAATTAAAGACCATTTTCCCTTTTCAGGTTCAAAGTCCCTTTGAATTAAAAGTATTTTTAAACCATCACTGTCGAATCCAAAAATAATACAATCTACCGCTAGTAAAACCTTATCGGCAGAGCTATAACTGTTTAGCATATTCAATATTTTATTGGTAAAGATATAAACTTCCTCAATTGTTTCATAATTTATTAATGTAGATTTCACACTTACAATAATAACACTTCAAAAATAGAGTTAAAAAAATCACTTTTTGGACAAAAATAACATTCATTTTTCTTTTTTATGATTTTTTTAATTCAAAAACAGGATAATACAGGACAGTTTTTTGAAAAAAACTTAAAAACACCTACTATTTAAATAAGTTTTTATTTACAAAATTAGTAAACAAATCACATTTAAATGATTAAAAAACAACTCATTTATATCTTTTTTCATCAAGCCATTTTTTTGATTAAAAAGTGGCTTTTTGATTAAAAGTGTAGTTTTTACACAATTAACACATCAAAAACGTTTCTTTTTTTGAAATAAACAACAATTTTTTAAATGTTATAAACACACTTAAATTATGATATGTGTTTTTTTTCAGATGTTTTTTTGTCATATTAATTTGTTTTTGCGCATTTTTTTTATTTAAATTTACAAATGTAAGATTAACACTTATTAGCTAACCACAAAACCAACCTTAAACAAACCAGTATGATAACAAACCAACAATTAATTTTTTACTGCAATTTTTTATTGCCAAAAAAAGACTGGATTTTAGCAATTTGCATGCTAATTTTTTCTGTTAATCAAATGTCGGCTCAAGGCAAAACGATTAATGGAGTTGTCACTTCGGCACAAGACAATTTGCCTTTGCCGGGAGTAAATATCATGATAAAAGGAACCAAAACAGTTGTCACAACTGGATTTGACGGAGAGTATTCGATTAAAGCATCTTCTACAGATGTTTTAGTTTATTCATTTATAGGATTTCAAATTCGTGAAATCCCGGTAGCAAATCAATTAAAAATAGACGTAGCCTTAAACGAAGACACAAACAAATTAAACGAAGTTGTTGTTATTGGTTACGGAACCCAAAAGAAATCAGACTTAACCGGTTCTGTAAGTGTTGTAAATTTAGAGTCGGCAAAAAAAACAGTTACTTATGATGCGGCAAAAATGCTCCAAGGACAAGTTCCGGGTGTAACCGTACAATCATCAGGAGAGCCGGGAGGTTTTGTCAATATAAAAATTAGAGGGATAACTTCCTTTACCAATAATAATCCGCTTTTTGTAATCGACGGAATTATGGTAGACGCTCCGTATGATTTTGCTCCGGGAGAAATAGAATCTATGCAGGTTTTAAAAGACGCTTCTTCGGCAGCAATTTATGGTGTTCGCGGTGCAAATGGAGTCGTAATTATTACAACAAAAAAAGGGAAAGCGGGCCGAATGGACGTTAAATTCAAATCGATCGTAGGACTTCAGAATGTGGCTAAAAAATGGGATGTTACAGATCGTGAAGGTTACCAAAAAATCACCAGCGAAGCCGAAAGAAACAGAGATATTAGAGCGGGTGTTCCCGTAAGTATTGCACCGGGAAATGATCCAAACAGCCCTTCTTATATTACAAATGTAAACACAGACTGGCAAAAAGAAGCTTTACAAACAGGAGTTGTACAAAATCAGGCGCTTACACTTAACGGAGGTGCAGAAAACATTGCCTATAGTTTTAATGTCGATTATTTTAAAAACACCAGTTATATTAAAACGCCTCAGGATTATGAGAGATTGTCTACCAATTTGAATTTGAATGGTAAAAAAGGAAAATTCAAATACGGTGTAAAAATAGGCTACACACAATCTGATAAAGAAATTTTTAATGAATACAACGCAGGACAAACGGTTATCAGCGACATATTAGGAGCAGTTCCAACAATGCCCGTTTATGATTCTAACCGATTGGGCGGATACGGCGGAACAGATAATTTAACGCAAAGAGCGATTTCTATGAACCCAATTGGATATAATAATCTAATTGAAAACAATGGAAAAAGAAACCGTTTCCTTGGTGATGTATGGGGAGAAATTGAAATCGTAAAAGGATTAAAATATAAACTCGATGTAAGTTATGACAGAACCGACTGGCAAAACAGAAAATTTATTCCGCCAAGTGATTTAGGATGGTATTATATCACCACAAATGACGAAGCTTCCTTAGATATTTCTAACGGAAATGAATTAAGAACGTTCCTGAATAATTTACTGACTTATGAAGTTACGCTTGGAAAACATAAACTAGACGCTCTTGCCGGATGGATTCAGGAAAGAAGAGAAAATTACAATCACTGGTCAAGAGGCGTAGGTTTTAAACCGGGCGAAATAAGCATGATGCAGTACGCAGATTCCAGAGATGCAGGTGAATATAAATTTACCATAACCGGAATATCTTATATCAGCAGATTAAATTATTCTTATGATGACAGATATTTGCTTCAGGCCAATTTTAGACAAGATAAAACCTCTCTTTTTAGTGAGATCAATAATTCGGCAAATTTTTATTCTTTTTCAGGAGGATGGAAAATCAGCAACGAAAAATTCATAACCTTACCAAAATGGATCAGCAATATTAAACTTCGCGGTGGTTACGGTACATTAGGTAATAACACGATTCCGCAATACTTTTTTGCTTCAACAGTAAACAGTTTCGCCGGATACGATTTCAACAACGAACTGGCACCGGGTACAACCGTAGTAAGTTCTCTTGACCCAAATGTAAAATGGGAGAAAACAAGCAGTAACAACATTGCCTTAGAACTTGGTTTTTTTAATAACGATTTACAATTTACAGCAGAATATTTTTCTAAAAAAGTAACAGATATCTTAGTTACGGTGCCGCTGCCGTTTTCTACAGGAGCTTTTCCGGCGAGTATTTTTACTAATGCAGGAGACATGAAAAATCATGGTTTAGAATTTACAGCATCATACAGTAATCATCATCATAAATTTAAATATGATATTTCGGCCAATTTTGGAACGCTGAAAAATGAAGTTACTAAAATTGGAGTGAACTCAAATCCACTTTATGGAGCAGTTTCAAAAACAGAAGTAGGAAGATCTGTGGGTGAACTTTTTGCATGGGAAGCAATTGGAATTTTCCAAAATGCAGCTGAGGTTGCGGCTTCTCCAACACAAACCGGAGCAGCTCCCGGAGATATTAAATTTAAAGATGTAAACGGCGACGGCGCCATTACAGATGCCGACAGAACTTTTCAGGGTGTAACAATTCCTAAATATGGTTTCGGAGTGAATTTTAGTGCTTCTTATGCCAATTTTGATTTCTCCATGTTCTGGCAGGGCAGCGGCGGAAATAAAATTTTCAATGCCATGTACCGTAATTTGATGATTGGACAATATACAAATCACCACACAGACGAATTAAATTACTGGACGCCAACTAATACAAATACTAACGTTCCGGCTCCGGTTATTGGTGATCCTAACGGAAATTCAAGAGACTCAAACAGATTTATTGAAAGCGGTGATTATGTAAGACTGCAAACAATGGAATTAGGTTATAACATTCCGTTAAAAGATAAATTTATTCAAAGCGCTAAGGTTTACATCAATGGGCAGAACTTATTAACGATCACGAAATACAAGGGTTACGATCCTGATTTTAATAGTGACGGACTACTTTCGAGAGGATATGACGCAGGATCTTTTCCAAATCCAAGAACTATTTCTTTGGGTGTTGAAGTAAATTTTTAAACTAGCCTAACCAACTAAAAACGTATTAAAATGAAATATAAAATATTTAACTATATAGCGATTTTCTTTTCACTGGCTGTTGTAACTACAAGCTGTGTTGATGATGAAGATTTGACCCAACTCGACCCAAATAATGATGCAGTAGATTCTTTTTGGAAAACAGATCAGGATGCACTTGAAGGAATTAATGCCGTATACGGGAGTTTATTAACAGATGGAACGTACATGAGAAGTACGCCATTATTATTAGATGCCAAAGCAGATGATTCTCGTACAAACAGTCCTTGGCCGTCTATGTATAATGTTGGACATTTTAATTCCAATGTAGCCGATGCAGCGATTTACGGATGGGCTTTTGAAACTTATTATCAAGGTATTTATCGTGCCAATCAGGTTTTAACCAATGTTCCTGATATTCAATTTGAAAATGAAGCGCTTAAAAACAGAATTTTGGGACAAGCTTATTTTTTAAGAGGATTGTATTTATTTCACGCCGTAAATATGTTTAAAAATGTACCAATTCCGTTAGACGTTGAGGTATATCATCCGCAGAAATCAAATGAAGAAGGCTGGGCTCAGGTTATTGCCGATTTTAAAACAGCAGCTGAATTACTGCCTAATTCTTACGTTGGAGTTACAGGTCCGGATGCAGGTCAAAAAGGACGTGCTACAAAAGGAGCCGCTTTAGGATATTTAGGAAAAGCCTATTTATTTACTAAAGATTTTACAAATGCCAGAACTACTTTTAAACAAGTTATTGATTTAGGAGTGTATTCATTGGTTTCAAACTATCGAGATAATTTTACAACAGCAAACGAAAATAATTCAGAATCCCTGTTTGAAGTACAATTTAGCAGAGATGCCGGCGGTGTTGATTTAGGCTGGGGCGGTGCACCTGCATCTGGCTGGGGGAAAACATCTGCTCGTGCGATTACGTATGCACCAAGAGCTTTTGGATGGACAGATGTGCAGCCAACATGGGCATTATTTAATGAATTTCAGGAAGAAAAAACAAAAACTGGAGACGTTGATCCGCGTTTAGATGCTACTATTTTTTACAATAAACCCGGAACAAAATTATACGGAAGAGATTTTGCGGCTTTTTATGCTTCAAGTCCCGGAGATTTAAACGATTTATTCTGTAGAAAATACCAAAATTCTGATGGAGAATTTGCAGACGAATACGACTGGCGTTCGGGAATTAACGAACGATTGTTAAGATATGCCGATATCCTTTTAATGTATGCCGAAACTTTAAACGAAACTGGCGATACTCCAGGAGCATATACGTATATTCAAATGGTTAGAAACCGAGTAAATCTTCCCGATTTATCCGTTACAAAACCGGGAATGAACCAAGACCAAATGAGAGAGCAGATTGGTCACGAAAGATTTTTAGAATTCCCTCTGGAAGGCCACCGTTTCGATGACATACGCCGCTGGGGTTGGCTTCAAAATCCAACAAAATTAGCATGGCTGAAAACAAGAGACGCCGAGTTTAATTCGTATACAGCAGGACGTGAATATTTCCCAATTCCGCAGTTAGAAATGGATAATAATCCGGGAACAAAACAGAATGACAGTTATTGAGTTTTCAGTTTTCAGTCGCAGTTTTCAGTGAGACTGTGACTGAAAACTGAAAACTGTGACTAAAAATAAATTTTGAGTTAGTTAGAATACCTAATATCATGTGAAGAGTTCAAAACCTTCACATGATATTCCAACATTAAAAACCTATGAAAAAAGCACTTTTAATTACATTTCTTATCGCCTTTTGTAATCAGGCAGGATTCTCCCAAAGCACAGTTGTTACCATAAAAAACAATGCTGATGCTCCAACAATCGACAAAAATATCTACGGACATTTTGCAGAACATTTAGGACGCTGTATTTATGGAGGTTTTTTTGTGGGAGATACATCAAAAATACCTAACACAAAAGGAGTCAGAAATGATATTATCGCTGCTTTAAAAGATCTAAAAATTCCAAATTTAAGATGGCCCGGAGGATGTTTTGCCGATACGTATCATTGGAAAGACGGAATTGGACCAAAAGAACAAAGACCTACAATTGTAAATCAATGGTGGGGTGGTGTAACCGAAGATAACAGCTTTGGAACACACGACTTTTTAAACCTTTGTGAAGTATTGGGAGCAGAACCGTATTTATCAGGAAACGTAGGCAGCGGAACCGTTCAGGAATTATCAGACTGGGTTCAGTATACCAATTTTGGAGGTAAAAGTCCGATGAGTGATTTGCGTGTAAAAAACGGAAGAACAGAACCATGGAAAGTAAAATTCTGGGGAATTGGTAACGAAGCTTGGGGCTGCGGCGGAAATATGACAGCAGATTATTACGCTGGCGAATACCGCAAATTCACCACATTTATGTCTGACTGGAATAATTCAGGCGGAATTACCCGAATTGCATCTGGAGCAAACAGCAGCGATTACAACTGGACAGAAGTTTTAATGAAAAACATTCCACTAAATATGTTAGGCGGAGTTGGCGTTCACCATTATGCCGTAATTGATTGGGGTAAAAAAGGTGAAGGAGTTAATTTTTCTGAAGAAGAATATTTCAAAACCATGCAGTCTGCCTTAAAAATGGAAGAACTCGTTACTAAACACGCAGTCGTAATGGACAAATATGATCCTGAGAAAAAAGTGGCTATGGTTGTAGACGAATGGGGCGGCTGGTACGAAGTAGAAAAAGGAACAAATCCAGGATTTTTATATCAGCAAAATACTATGCGTGATGCTGTTTTAGCCGGAGCAACTTTAAACATTTTCAATAATCATGCTGACAGAGTTCGTATGGCAAATTTAGCACAATGTGTAAACGTTCTGCAAGCCGTAATTCTTACCGATAAAGCTAAAATGATTGTAACGCCAACCTATCATGTAATGAAAATGTACAGCGTTCATCAGGATGCAAAATTACTGCCAATCAGTTTTCAATCGCCATTGTATACCGTAAAAGGAGAAACACTTCCTGCCGTATCCGTTTCAGCATCAAAAGATAAAAACGGAGCCGTTCATATTTCAGTAGTAAATGTTGATGCTAAAAATAAAAACAAAATAGAAATCGACACCAACGATCTTGGCGTTAAAAACTTTACAGCAACAGTTTTAACATCGGCAAAATTACAGGATTACAATTCATTCGATGCACCAAACAAAATTGTACCAACAGTTTTTAAAGGTTTCGAAAACAAAAAAGGAAAACTTGAAATTACAATTCCTCCTTTCTCAGTAATTGTTTTAGAAGGAAAATAAAAGATAAAAAAGATGAAAAAAGCGAATTCCATTTTAAAAATAGTTCCTTTCATCGGGTTTTTGGTGATAGCTGTTTTATCCAGCTGTTCCAAAGATGATCCAGCGTTAGAAACTCCTACTCCGCCGGTAGTCGTAGATTCGCCTGTGGTTACGCCGGCTTTTCCCGGACCGACTTATGCAGATAATTACACAGCAATAGCAAGTTGGGGAAACAGAATACAATGGAATTTAGCCAACGTACACGATCCGTCAGTAGAAAAATCGGGAGAGTATTATTATATGTACCAAACCGACGCTTCTTACGGAAATACTCATGAAGGAAACGGACATTTTTTCTACAGAAGATCAAAAGATTTAATCAATTGGGAATTCATGGGATCTTCAATGACTCAGGCTCCGGCTTGGGTAAAAGATTCCTTAAACAATAAAAGAGCCAGAATGAATCCGGCACTTCCTCCAATTACAAATCCTAATTATGGATATTGGGCACCTTGTGTTCGAAAAGTGGGCAATATCTACAGAATGTATTACAGCATTGTAGTGACCAACCCAATTACAGGAACAGATACAAATACTTCCTGGACAGAACGTGCTTTTATTGGTTTGGCAGAAACGAATGATCTAGCCTCAAACAATTGGACAGATAAAGGAATGGTAGTCTGCTCAGAACCCGACGGCGTAAAAAGTTACGTTCGAAACGGAGGAAACGATTGGGACGCTTATTTTAAATTCAACGCCATTGACCCCAGTTTTATCGAAACTCCCGAAGGCGATCAATATTTAATTTACGGATCTTGGCATTCCGGAATTGCCGCTTTAAAACTAAATCCAGCAACCGGAAAACCAGACAAATTAAAAACAATCGATGATTACGGAACACGAATCGCCGGACGCGGAAATGTAAATACAAACCGCTGGCAGGCACTCGAAGGTCCTGAAATTATCTACAATCCAGATACACAATTCTATTATTTATTTTTGGCTTATGATGAATTATCAGTTGCCTATAATACCCGTGTAGCACGTTCAAAAAACATTTTAGGTCCTTACGTAACCAATACTGGAATCAGTATTACCAACGGAGCAGAATGTTACCCGATGGTAACGCATCCGTATCAATTTAAAAACCATACAGGCTGGGTTGGATTTTCGCACTGTGCTGTTTTTCAAAATCCTACAACCAAACAATGGTATTACGCTTCACAAGCACGATTGCCCGAAGGTGTTGCCGGAATCAACGTTTCAAATGCAGTTATGATGGGACATGTTCACGGTATTCAATGGACAGAAGACGGCTGGCCTGTTGTAGAACCGGAACGTTATGCAGGAGTTCCATCAACTACAATTGCAGATGCAAGTTTAGTGGGAACCTGGGAACAAATTACCATGAATTACCAATATAAAACCATGCAAAAATCAGTTACGATTTATTTAACAGCAGATAAAAAAGTAAGCGGTGATGTAACCGGAACTTGGTCGTATGACGCAACCAAAAAAATTGCAACCATAAACGGAGTTAAATGCAACGTCATCGATGCCTGGGATTGGGAATCAGCAACAAGAAAAGTGACTTTAACTTATACCGGAATAAACAGCTCAGGATTAGCCGTTTGGGGTAAAAAAATAAATTAAAAACTCAATGAGAAAATTCCAATTTTTTAAAATCCCAAATTCCAAGTATTAAAGAATGGTCACAGATTAAAGGATTAAAAAGATTAAAAAATCTGTGTGAGAAAAAATAAGCCACGAATTTCACAAATTTCCACAAATTAAATTCGAGAAAATTGGTGCAATTCGCGGCAAAAAATAAAGCCAAAGATTAAAAAGAAATCATTTTAATCCATTTAATCTGTGGCAAAAAATATAAAACTATATCACAATGAAGAATTTATTTAAAAGCCTATTCATTTTATTCTTAATTGTTTCGTGCAAAAGCATTGCTCAGGTCGATTCGTCAAAATTTAATAATCCCATTATTAAAGATAAATACACCGGAGATCCCGCAGCATTGGTTTATAAAGACAAAGTCTATTTATACGCAGGTTACGACGAAGCACCAAACGATTTTCATTTCTATAAAATGAACGAATGGCTGGTATATTCTTCATCAGATATGAAAACATGGGAATCACATCCCGTACCCTTAAAAGTAACCGATTTTAAATGGGCAAAAAGCGATGCATGGGCTTCGCAGGTAATCGAAAGAAACGGAAAATTTTATTGGTATGTAACAGTAGAACACAGTTCTGTACCCGGAAAATCAATAGGCGTTGCCGTTTCAGACAGTCCAACAGGCCCTTTTAAAGATGCGTTGGGAAAAGCCTTAATTACAAACGATATGACCAAATTTTCCAATATAAGCTGGGACGATATCGACCCAACAGTTTATATCGATACTGACGGACAAGCGTATTTGTTTTGGGGAAACACAGCATGTCATTATGCTAAATTAAAAGAAAACATGATTGAACTTGACGGTGAAATTCATCACATAGAATTACCACATTTCACCGAAGCACCGTGGATTCACAAACATAAAAACTGGTATTATTTATCATATGCCTATGAATTTCCTGAAAAAATCGCCTACGCGATGAGCAAATCGATCAACGGCCCATGGGAATTTAAAGGAATTTTGAACGAAATAGCAGGAAATAGCAACACGAATCATCAATCGATAATTGAGTTTAAAGGACAATCGTATTTCATTTATCACAACGGAGCATCAATTCCCGACGGAGGAAGTTTTAGAAGATCAGTCTGTGTCGATAAATTATTTTATAACAAAGACGGAACGATGAAAAGAGTAATTATGACATCGGAAGGAATTCAATGATTAGTGTTCAGTATTCAGGTTTTTAGTAATCAGTCACAGTTTTCAGCCTCAGCTTATATGACCTAAAAACATTCAGATAAAACCAAACTTAAATTTACTTATATAACTTATATGGTTTACAAAAACATAAAATACGCACTTTCTATTCTAATCTTCTGGATTAGTTTAGTTTCGTTTGCACAGGAAATTGTAGTACACGATCCCGTTGTCATCAAACAAAAAGACATGTATTATTTGTTCTGTACCGGAAAAGGAATCAGTGTTTTTAGCTCCAAAGATTTAAAAAACTGGAATCCCGAACCACAGGTTTTCAAAGACAAACCAGTTTGGGCAGACGGAGTTGCAGCCGATTTCAAAAACCATATTTGGGCGCCCGATATTTCATTTCATAACAACACTTATTATCTATATTATTCCGTTTCGGCTTTCGCCAAAAATACTTCGGCGATTGGCGTTGCGACCAACACAACTTTAGATTCAAAAGATAAAAATTACAAATGGGTCGATCAGGGAATTGTGATTCAGTCGCAGCCAAACCGTGATATGTGGAATGCTATTGACCCGAATTTAATCTTCGATGAAAACAATACACCATGGCTTGCTTTCGGTTCTTTTTGGGAAGGACTGAAAATGGTAAAACTAAATCCCGATTTAAAATCAATTTCACAACCACAGGAATGGCATACCATTTCAAAACGCAAAAGAACTTTTGAACTTCAGGATTCTGATCCCGGAGATGGCGCGCTTGAAGCTCCATTTATCTTTAAGAAAAACGGATATTATTATCAATTTCTTTCTTGGGATTTATGCTGTCGCGGAGAAAAAAGCACTTATAAAGTGGTTGTTGGAAGATCTAAAAATGTAACCGGACCTTACGTTGATAAAGACGGAAAATTATTAACCGAAGACGGCGGAAGTTTAGTCGTTCAAGGCGATGAAAATTACTTTGGTGCAGGCCATAACAGTGCTTATACATTTGAAGGAAAAGATTATATTTTTTACCACGCTTACGAAAAGAAAACCAACGGAACACCAAGATTAGTAGTAAAAGAAATGCAATGGGACGCAGATTTTTGGCCAATTTTAAAATAGAATATCCAAAATAATGAAAAAATATAATTTACCAATAGTAACGATTTTCATGTCAATTCTGATTTTTGTTTCCTGTAAAGAAACGAAGAACGATGGCGTGCAATCAACTAAAACTTCTGTTCTAAAAGCAGGTTACGAAATAGAGCCTGTTAATATTCAAAATGTAAAATTGACAGATTCATTTTGGCTGCCTATTATCAAAAGAGTGCAGGAAGTTACGATTGCATACGCCATTCAAAAATGTAATGAAGAAGGCCGTTTCGACAATTTCTTAATCGCCGGAAAACAAAAAAAAGGAGAAGTTCGAGGGCAAATGCCTTTTGACGATACTGATGTTTATAAGATTATCGAAGGTGCATCAAACACTTTAATTTCTGCTCCAAATCCGAAATTGGAAAAAGTACTCGATTCCTTAATTGCCATTGTAAAAATTGGTCAGGAAAAAGACGGTTATTTAACCACATGGAGAACCATAAATCCTGCAAAACCGCCAGCACCTTGGGTTCCTGTAATTGAAGGAAAACGGTGGGAATCATTGCAAATAAGCCACGAATGCTACAACGCAGGACATTTAATAGAAGCTGCCGTTGTACATTATGAAGCAACAGGAAAAAGAAATTTTCTTGATATCGCCATCAAAAATGCCGATTTATTAGTCAAAACTTTCGGCGATAAACCGGGTCAGGTAAAAGGAGTTCCGGGACATCAAATTGTAGAAACGGGTTTGATAAAATTGTATCAAATTACAGGAAAAGAAGAGTATCTAAAACTGGCAAAATACTTTCTAGACAATCGCGGAAATCCAAACAATCATAAATTATATGGCGAATATGCACAAGATCATATTCCGGTAATTCAGCAAAATGAAGTAGTTGGTCACGCGGTAAGAGCCGTTTATATGTACGCAGGAATGACAGATATTGCAGCGATGACAAAAGACAAAGGTTATACCGATGCGGTAAATAATTTATGGGAAAATATGGTGAACAAAAAAATGTACATAACAGGCGGGATTGGTTCCAGACACGATGGAGAAGCTTTTGGAGCCAATTACGAATTGCCAAACTTAACGGCATACAACGAAACCTGCGCCGCAATTGGCGATGTTTACTGGAACCACAGACTGCATAATTTATACGGAAAATCACAATATTTTGATGTGATCGAAAGAACCATGTACAACGGATTAATCTCGGGGATTTCATTAGACGGAAAAGAATTTTTCTATCCAAATGCCTTAGAAGCCGATGGCATTTTTAAATCAAACAGAGGTTCTTGTACGCGTCAGGCTTGGTTTGATTGTTCTTGCTGCCCAACTAATTTAATCCGATTTATTCCGTCGATTCCGGGACTTATTTATTCGAAATCAAAAGATGTTTTATATGTGAATTTGTATGCTTCAAACAACGCATCATTCGCTCTAGGAAAAACCGATTTACAGATTTCTCAACAAACCGGATATCCTTGGAACGGAAAAATAAATATTTCGGTTAACCCGAAAAAAGAAAGCCAATTCACAATTAAACTTAGAGTTCCGGGCTGGGCAAGAAATGAAGTTTTGCCGGGCGATTTATATTCTTATAAAAAAGCTTCAACCCAAAAACCAACTATTAGTTTGAATGGAGAAACATTGACAATTCAGCCTGAAAATGGATATTATATCATTACAAGAAATTGGAAAAAAGGCGACAAAATCAATCTTAATTTCCCAATGGAAGTTCAGGAAGTAGAAACGAATTCAAAAGTAGAAAGCAATAAAAATAAAGTTTCTTTAGAATACGGGCCAATCGTTTACGCCGTAGAAGAAATCGACAACAAAACCAATTTCGACAAAATAAATGTAGCGTCTGAAGATACTTTCAAAGTAAAAAAAGAAGCCAATTTATTGCAAGGCGTAAACGTCATCGAAAATGAAAAATTCAAAGCAATTCCATATTATTCTTGGTCAAATCGCGGAGTTGGGAAAATGAAAGTTTGGTTGGACTATAAGAACTAAGATTCTATTCCTGCAAGGTTTCCAAAACCTTGTAGGTTTAATTTTTAAACTTGAGGAACTTAATAATACCTACAAGGTTTTGGAAACCTTGCAGGAGAACAAAAAATTAAAAATCCGTTTTTATCCGCGTCCTCTGCGTGCCATAAAAACATAAACATAAAAAAATGAAGCCCAATTTAATTACCAAAATTACCCTTTGCGGAGCGTTACTGACAAGCATGTATACATTGGCACAAAAAAACAATCTTGAGGTTGATGCATCCAAAACCATCACGAAAATTCAGCCGACGATGTACGGAGTGTTTTTTGAAGATATCAATTTTGCTGCTGACGGAGGTTTGTACGCCGAAATGATCAAAAACAGATCGTTCGAATTTCTGTTTCCAATGATGGGATGGAACGAGCCAAACAGCGATCGTCATAAACTAAACCAGCAATCGGGAATTGCAACAGTAATTCAGTATTCGCAAAAAGGAACAAATCACAATTATTGCAGAGTTACGATTAATGATGCAAATGGTTATCAACTGGTCAATGAAGGTTTTAGAGGAATGGGAATCAAGAAAGATTTGAAATACAACCTAACTTTAAAAGCAGCCAAAATTTCCGGGAATATTTCGAAAATCAAATTTCAGTTTATAGATAAAGACAACAAAGTTTTGGGAGAAACTTCTGTGGTACCAACATCAAAAGACTGGTCAAATTATACGGCACAACTAACATCAAATGCAACAGAAGCCAAAGCAAAACTCAAAATCACTTTTGAAGGAAACGGAGTAATCGATCTGGATAATATTTCATTGTTTCCGGAAGATACCTGGGCAGGAAGAAAAAACGGACTTCGTAAAGATTTAGTACAATTATTATACGATTTAAAACCGGGATTTTTACGTTTTCCAGGAGGCTGTATTGTTGAAGGAAGAACTTTGGCAGAACGTTATCAATGGAAAAAATCAGTTGGAAATGTTGAAGAAAGAGAAACCGCAGTAAACCGCTGGAACATGGAATTTGCACACAGACCCGCACCGGATTATTTCCAAAGTTTTGGTTTAGGATTTTTCGAATATTTTCAGCTTTCAGAAGATATTGGCGCTTCTCCGCTTCCCATTTTAAGCTGCGGAATGGCTTGTCAATTCAACACAGGACAATTAGTTCCGATGGATCAGTTAGATCCCTATGTGCAGGACGCTTTAGATTTAATCGAATTCGCAAATGGCGGAACAGAAACCGCTTGGGGAAAAGTTAGGGCAGATATGGGGCATCCGAAACCATTCAATTTAAAATTCATTGGAGTTGGAAATGAGCAATGGGGACCTGATTATATAGAGCGTTTTAAAGTGTTTCAAAAAGCCATCAAATCAAAATATCCAAACATTACTATTGTTTCAGGTTCAGGACCATTTCCTGACGGAGATTTCTATGATTACGGTATGAAAGAATTGAAGCAGTTAAATGCAGAAATTGTTGATGAACATTACTATAAAGATCCAGCTTGGTTTCGTAAAAATGTAACACGTTATGATAATTATGACCGAAAAGGGCCAAAGATTTTTGCTGGAGAATATGCAGCGCAAAGTGTTGCAATTGCAAGTCCTGATAATAAAAATAATTGGGAATGTGCATTTTCTGAAGCCGCTTTCATGACCGGAATGGAACGCAATGCCGAGGTTGTTCATTTAACATCTTACGCACCTTTATTGGCTCACGTTGAAGGCTGGCAATGGACGCCGGACATGATTTGGTTTAATAATTTACAATCGTACGGAACGCCAAATTATTATGTTCAAAAGTTATTCTCAAATAATAAAGGAACTGATTTAATCAACATTACAAAAGATGGAAAAGCAGTTACAGGGCAAAATGATTTGTTTGCATCGGCAGTAAAAGATGTGAATTCTAAAGAAGTGATTTTTAAAATCGTAAACACATCGGCAGCGTCTAAAAATGTATCAATTGATGTAAAAGGAGCAAAATTAGATTCAAAAGGAACAGCTCTAATTTTAAAAGGAGACGGAATAAATGACGAGAATTCTTTTGAAAATCCGACTAAAATAAGTCCAAAAGAAAGTGAATTTAAAGTGTCTGGAAATAAAGTTCAATATGATTTTCCGGCATACTCAGTTACTGTTTTGAAAATTAAGATGAAATAATCGCAATGTAATAAATGTAACACTAACATTTATTTTTTGTTTTGGTCTTAAACCCTTGTTTTAATGCATTATTTGTAAAAATTCAGAAGCTATATTTTATTAAGTGTTTTTAATACACTTATAAATTATTTATAATTATATTTGTCATTATTTAAAATTAATTTCGAATGAAAAATTACGTAATAGGATTAGACTACGGAACAGATTCTGTTCGTGCGGTGCTTATTGATACTGAGAATGGACAGGAATTAGCATCTAATGTTTCTCATTACAAAAGATGGAAAAACAAGCAATATTGTGATGCTTCTATAAATCAATTTCGTCAGCATCCTTTAGACCATATTGAGGGTTTAGAAATCACAATTCAAACTGTTATAAAAGAAAGTAAAGTTGATCCAAAACTGGTTCGAGGAATTTGTATCGATACAACCGGATCTTCTCCGGTTCCGGTTACAAAAGATGGAACGCCATTAGCATTGACAAAAGGTTTTGAGGAAAACCCAAATGCAATGATGGTTTTATGGAAAGATCATACATCAATAAACGAAGCAAACGAAATCAACGAACTGGCACTAAGCTGGGGTGGAGAAGATGTTACGAAATATGTGGGCGGAATTTATTCATCAGAATGGTTTTGGGCAAAAATCCTGCATATTGCAAGACAAGATGAAGCGGTTAGAAATGCAGCGCATACCTGGATGGAACACTGTGATTTAATGACGTATTTATTAATTGAAAATAAAGATTTAAAAACATTCAAAAGAAGCCGTTGCGCAGCAGGACACAAAGCAATGTGGCACGCAGACTGGAACGGACTTCCGCCAGTTGAATTCTTAGAAAAATTGCATCCGTATTTAGCTCAGCTTCGCGGAAATTTATATGATGAAACGTATACATCAGATTTATCAGCAGGAAATTTAAGTAAAGAATGGGCAGATCGTTTAGGGCTTTCGACAGAAACGATTGTTGCTGTTGGAACTTTCGACGCGCATTCTGGAGCGGTTGGAGCTAAAATTGGAGAAAATACTTTAGTTCGTGTTATGGGAACTTCAACCTGCGATATTTTGGTTGGTTCTTATGATGAAGTAGGAACAAAAACTGTTCGCGGAATCTGCGGACAAGTTGATGGTTCGGTTATCCCAGGATTTATTGGTTTAGAAGCCGGACAATCTGCTTTTGGCGATTTATTGGCTTGGTATAAAGAATTATTGCTTTGGCCAACAGAACATTTATTAGGTTCTTCAACTATTTTAAATGATGCTCAAAAAGAACAATTAAGAGAAGAATTCAGCGATAAATTAATTGTGGAATTGACTAAAGAAGCAGAGAAAATTCCAGTTTCAGAAAGTCTTCCAATTGCTTTAGACTGGATCAACGGAAGAAGAACTCCAGATGCTAATCAGGAACTAAAAAGTGCGATTTCAAATCTTTCTTTAGGAACAAAAGCACCTCATATTTTCAAAGCTTTAGTAAACGCAATTTGTTTTGGAGCTAAGAAAATCGTAGACCGTTTTGAAGAAGAAGGCGTAAAAATTGACAGCGTAATCGGAATTGGAGGCGTTGCCCGTAAATCTCCTTTTATAATGCAGACTTTGGCAAATGTTTTAAATAAGCCAATTAAAATTGCGGCTTCAGATCAGACTCCGGCTTTGGGAGCAGCAATTTACGCAGCGGTTGCAGCAGGAATTTATCCAAATGTAATCGAAGCAAGCCAAAAAATAGGAAGTGATTTTGACGGAGAATATTTCCCTCAATTAGATAAAGTGGCAGCGTATCACAAACTGCTTTTGGGATACGAACAATTAAGTGCTTTTGCAGATCCAAACCTTAAAATATCGGAACATGAGCTCTCTTTATAAAGATTTAAAACAGGAATGTTACGAAGCCAATATGCAGTTAAATGCATTGAATTTGGTGGTATATACTTTTGGAAATGTGAGTGCCGTGGACAGAAAAAATGGTGTTTTTGCTATTAAACCAAGTGGTGTTCCGTATGAAGATTTAAAACCGGAAGATATCGTAATTGTCGATTTTGACAACAACATTATTGAAGGCACAATGCGTCCGTCATCAGACACTAAAACGCATGCTTATTTATATAAAAACTGGCCAAATATTGGCGGAGTTGCACATACACACGCAACCTACTCTGTTGCTTGGGCACAGTCGCAAAGGGATATTCCAATTTTCGGAACAACACACGCTGATCACTTGACTGCTGATATTCCGTGTGCTCCGCCAATGGCAGATTCTCTTATTGAAGGAAACTACGAACACAATACCGGAATTCAGATTTTGGATTGTTTCAAAGAAAAAAATCTTTCCTACGAAGAAGTAGAAATGGTTTTGATAGGAAATCACGGTCCATTTGCATGGGGAAAAAATGCAGCAAAAGCAGTTTATAATAGTAAAGTTTTGGAAGTAGTGGCTGAAATGGCGTACCTCACTTTGCAAATAAACCCAAACGCACCAAAATTAAAAGATTCATTAATAAAGAAACATTACAACCGTAAACACGGAAAAGATTCGTATTACGGACAGTAAGGATTTTAGATTTTAGATTAACGATTTTAGATTTAGGATTGAAATCTGAAACAAAACAAAATAATAAAATAACAATTCAAGCTTTTTAGGTTCAACAACCTGAAACCTGAAACTTGAAACAAAATAAACAAAACAATGATTGATATATCTCAAAAAGAAGTATGGTTTGTAGTAGGGAGCCAGGAATTATACGGTGAAGAAACATTAAGAAAAGTAGCGGAACATTCTCAGATAATTGCAAAAGGATTAGATGCTTCATCTTCAATACCAGTAAAAGTGGTTTATAAAGATGTGGTAAAATCGCCTTCGCAGATTTTAGATGTTTGTTTAGCGGCGAATTCTACTAAAAACTGTATTGGAATTATTGCCTGGATGCATACTTTTTCACCGGCAAAAATGTGGATTGGCGGATTAAATATCCTAAAAAAACCATTATGCCATTTGCATACACAATACAATGCTGAAATTCCGTGGGGATCTATCGATATGGATTTCATGAACCTGAATCAATCAGCTCACGGAGATCGTGAATTTGGTTTCATTATGTCAAGATTGCGTAAAAAACGTAAAGTGGTTGTTGGACATTGGGAAGATCAAAGAGTTCAAAAACAATTAGGAATCTGGTCAAGAGTCGTTTTAGGTTGGGATGAACTTCAAAATTTAAAAGTAGCTCGTATTGGAGATAATATGCGTGAAGTTGCCGTTACAGAAGGTGATAAAGTGGAGGCTCAAATTCGTTTTGGCGTTTCAGTAAACGGATATGATTCTTCAGATGTAACGAAACATATTGAAAAAGTATCGGATAAGGAACTAAACGATTTATTAGCCGTTTACGAACAATCATATACTTTAACGGATTCTTTAAAAGAAGGCGGAGCACAAAGGATTTCTTTAGTTGAAGCTGCAAAAATCGAACTAGGATTAAGAGCTTTCCTTGAAGAAGGAGGTTTTGGTGCTTTTACAGATACATTCGAAAATCTTGGTGTTTGGAAACAATTACCGGGAATTGCTACACAAAGATTAATGGCCGATGGTTACGGTTTCGGTGGAGAAGGAGACTGGAAAACCGCTGCAATGGTGAGAGCTTTAAAAGTAATGAATATTGGGCTTGAAGGGGGAACTTCTTTCATGGAAGATTATACGTATCATTTTACACCACAAAAATCATATGTTTTAGGATCACACATGTTGGAAATTTGTCCATCTATTGCCGATGGAAAACCTTCTTGCGAAGTACATCCTTTAGGAATTGGTGGAAAAGAAGATCCTGCACGTTTGGTATTTAATTCGCCTGCAGGGGATGCAATTAATGTTTCTTTAGTTGATATGGGAACTCGTTTCCGTTTAATTGTAAACGAAGTTGAAGCAGTTAAACCAATGGCTGAATTACCAAAATTACCAGTTGCAAGAGTTTTATGGGATTGTAAACCAAACCTTGAAATTGCTGCAACAGCATGGATTCTTGCCGGAGGAGCGCATCATACCGTTTACAGTCAGTCATTAACAACAGAATATATGGAAGATTTCGCTGATATTGCCGGAATCGAATTATTGGTTATTGATGAAAAAACTACAGTAAGAGAGTTTAAAGATAAGATTAATGCCAATGAAGCTTATTTTCATTTGTTTCAGCATGGACTTTAATTGAAGTTGCAAAGGTTCAAAGAGGCAAAGGTTCAGAGTTTTTTGTACTTTTAACCTTTAACATCTAACTTTTTACAAACCAAAAAATATCATTTATGAATGTATTAAAACGTTGTATTTTTGGAATCGGCCTCTTAAGTGTGGCTTTAGTTTCAGTTCAATGCAAAAACGATAAAAAAATGGATTCGACAGTTTCAGATCAAAAAGCAGCGGTAACAATTGAAAAATCTTCTTATGGAACAACTGCAAAAGGAGAAAAAATCGATAGTTACAAGCTGAAAAACCAAAACGGAATGGAAGTAGATATCATCACTTTTGGTGGTATTATTACGGATTTAAAAGTTCCGAATAAAGAAGGTGTTTCTGAAAACGTGGTAACTGGGTTCAATTCTTTGGCAGAATATGAAAAAGAAAACCCGTTTTTTGGAGCTTTAATTGGAAGATTTGGAAACCGAATCGCTAAAGGAAAATTTACTTTAGATGGAAAAGACTATCAATTGGCAATTAACAACGCTCCAAATGCTTTACACGGCGGACCAAAAGGTTTCTTTAAAGTGGTTTGGAAAGCTGAGCAAATTAAATCGGGTGAAACAGCTTCTTTAAAATTATCTTATTTAAGTAAAGATATGGAAGAAGGTTATCCTGGAAACTTAAAAGTTTTTGTAACATACACGTTGACAAACAATAATGAATTAGAGGTTTTGTATGAAGCTGAAACAGATAAAACAACGGTTGTCAATTTAACACAGCATACTTATTTCAATTTATCCGGAGATTTTTCGAAAACAATCTTAGATCATGAATTGACTTTAAATGCTGATAAAATTGTTCCGGTTGATGCAACTTTAATTCCAACAGGAAAATTAGACGATGTTGCCAATACGCCTTTTGATTTCAGAAAACCAAAATTAATTGGAAAAGATATCGAAGTGAAGAATGAACAATTAGAAAGAGGAAAAGGATACGATCACTGCTGGGTATTGAACAATCCTGAAAAGGGAAAAACCATCATTGCAAAAGTATATCACGCACCAAGCGGAAGAATTCTGGAAATGACTACAGACGAACCTGGAATTCAGTTTTACTCAGGAAATTTCCTTGACGGAACTCTTCCAACACGTGATGGAAAAACATACGCTCACAGAACTGGACTTTGTTTAGAAACAGAGCATTATCCGGATTCTCCAAACCAGAAAAATTTCCCAACAACGGTTTTAAACCCGGGAGAAAAATACAAAACTAAAACTACCTTTAAATTCTCAGTGAAGAAATAGTTTTAGAATTTGTTTATTAGTTTAATTCTCTAAGAAACCTCGAAAGTTTATGCTTTCGAGGTTTTTTTATGTTTTCTGCGGTTTAAAAGTGAGTTTTTTGAATCTCGCAAAGGCGCGAAGACGCAAAGTTTTTATTTTCTTGGCGTCTTCGCGCCTTTGCGAGATTAATCTATTTAGAACTTATAAAAATCTTAACTTAGTGAAATGAAACATTTATTTAAAGCGCAACTAAACTGGACTTCGAAACAAAGCCCATCTGAAGAATTAAAAAAATTCTACAGCAAAAACCATCAAATTAAAATTGAAGGAAAACCAGTTTTAGATGTTTCAGCAGCAAAAGCGTTCAAAGGAGATCCATCATTATATAATCCTGAAGATTTATTGTTGAGTAGTTTGGTTTCCTGTCATATGATGTCATACTTATATGTATGTTCTCAAAATGCAATTGAGGTTCTCGAATATTCAGACAACGCTGAGGCAACACTCGAAGTTTCTCCAGACGGAAGCGGACGTTTTGTTGAGGTTAGATTATATCCGAAAGTAAAAATCTCAAATCCAGATCAAATCGAACTAGCTCTGGATTTACATTTTAAAGCAAATCAATTGTGTTTTATTGCTAATTCGTGCAATTTTCCTGTTTTGCATGAGGCGAGTTGTGAGATTGATTAATGAATAATAATAAACTATGAAAACAGAAAAGATAAAAAATAAGAATGAAGATGATGAATCTTTATTAAGTGATTTTCAAAAGAGAGCTATTGATGAGGCTTTGGATGATATTGAAAAAGGAAAAGTGATTCCTCAGGATGAGGTTATGAAGGAAACTAAAAAACGTTTTCCTCATTTGTTCAATAGATAGTCTGGTTGATGAAAATTAACGACATATATGTTGTTTCGTTTTAAAGATTATGGATATCCGTAAATAAACAAAATCTAAAAAGAATAGATTTGATAATTACAAATTTTAATAAAAGGAAATGAAAAAAACATTAATACTATTGTTTATTGTCTTTGCTTCATGCGAAAAAAAAGAATTACCTTCTAATGTATCAAGTGCGTTGTATGATTTAGATGTCTTTAAAAAAATATGTAGAGATTATGATAGTTTAGTAAGCACTTTAGATGAGTCAAAGATAAATGGTTTACCAATCGATTCTTTAAATAGTATAATTGTAAGAATAAAAGTTAACCGGGAGATGCTTCAAGAAAGAGAATATAAAGTAGAAGAGTTTCTAAAATATAATCCAGAATATTCAGATTATGATGAAATTAAAAATAGAAAAACTATACCATTAATTGATATTAATGAAAATTATGATTTAATTTTAAAAAGACATACTGCTTTAAAAATAAAAAACAACGTTCATAAATGATTATTATTTAAAATCATTCATATAGAGATGGTCAAGAATTGTTTCTTTTAACTTTTCTTAATTCTACAAACTAAAAAAACCTCTTCCGTTAAGAAGAGGTTTTTTGTACCCGGAGCCGGAGTCGAACCGGCACGGTTTCCCACAGGTGTTTGAGACCAGCGCGTCTACCAATTCCGCCATCCGGGCTTAGCAGACGAAAAAATAACTATAAATCAGTTATTTTAACGCAATAGAATGAGATCAAAAATGTGCCCATTCCTTTAACACGGTGCAAATGTAAAAAATAAAATTAAATCATCTACTAAAAATACTTAAATATTTCCTTTCAGTGTCCAATAAATTTTATAAATTTGCACCTCGCTAAAACGACGCACACACAACTAACTACAAAACAACAAATTATAATGTCGCACCTAGAACCAGAAGCTAAAATTTTTGCTTGTTCACAAAGTGTTTATCTTGCAGAAAAAATTGCAGAACAATACGGAATTCCGTTAGGAAAAGTAACGATGTCAACGTATAGTGACGGAGAATTTCAGCCGTCTTACGAAGAGTCAATCAGAGGATTACGTGTTTTTATTGTGTGTTCAACTTTCCCATCTGCAGATAATTTGATGGAATTGTTATTAATGATTGATGCGGCAAAACGTGCATCAGCAAGACATATTACAGCTGTTATGCCTTATTTTGGTTGGGCAAGACAGGATAGAAAAGACAAACCAAGAGTGCCGATTGGAGCGAAGTTAGTAGCAAATCTATTAACTGCTGCAGGAGCAACAAGAATCATGACAATGGATTTGCATGCAGATCAAATTCAGGGATTCTTTGAAAAACCGGTAGATCATTTATTTGCATCTACAATCTTTTTGCCTTATGTACAGAGTTTAAATTTAGAAAATTTGACTATTGCATCTCCAGATATGGGAGGATCAAAAAGAGCTTATGCTTACTCTAAGTTTTTAGAATCAGATGTAGTAATCTGTTATAAACAAAGAAAAGCAGCCAACGTTATCGACACTATGGAATTGATTGGTGAAGTAAAAGGTCGTAACGTAATCTTAGTAGACGACATGATCGATACAGGAGGGACTTTAGCAAAAGCTGCCGACTTAATGATCGAAAAAGGAGCGCTAAGCGTAAGAGCAATTTGTACACACGCTATTTTATCAGGCGGTGCGTATGAGAAAATTGAAAATTCAAAATTAACAGAATTAATCGTAACAGATTCAATCCCGTTAAAGAAAGAGTCAAATAAAATTAGAGTAGTGAGTTGTGCACCTCTTTTTGCAGAAGTTATGCACATGGTGCACCACAACAATTCCATTAGTGGAAAATTTATAATGTAAAAGCAGTAGGCTGTAGGCTTTAAGCCGTAAGCTCTGTTTCTCATTTTAAAAAGCCTAAAGCCTATGGCTAAAGCTTAAAGCAAATTAAGAATATTTATTAATAACTATATTTTTTTACAATGAAATCGATTACAATTAAAGGATCAGAAAGAGAAAGCGTGGGCAAAGTGTCAACTAAAGCCTTACGTAATGCTGGAGCGGTTCCTTGCGTGTTATACGGAGGAAATCAGGCAGTACATTTCTCAGCGGACGCTGCGGCATTCAAAAACTTGGTTTACACTCCAAACGCTCACACAGTTGTGATCGAACTTGGAAAAGGAAAATCATTCAATGCAATTTTGCAAGACATTCAGGTTCACCCGGTATCTGACAAAATTTTACACATTGACTTCTTCCAATTATTTGATGACAAAGAAATCACAATGGAAGTTCCTGTGAAAATTGTTGGTACATCTAAAGGTGTTCTTGCTGGAGGTGTTTTACGTTTAAACACTCGTAAATTAAAAGTAAAAGCTTTACCTAAAAATCTTCCTGATTTTGTTGAAGCTGATATTACTCCACTTGAAATGGGTAACAAATTATATGTTACTAAAGTTGGTGCTCCAGAATACAAAATCATGCACCCAGACAACACAGTTGTTGCTCAAGTAAGAATTTCTCGTGCTGCTATGAAAGCTGCTCAAGAAGCTGCAAAAGCTGCAAAAGCTCCTGCAAAAGGAAAGAAAAAATAATTTTTTTCACTCAATACAAAAAGCCTCAATCTTACGATTGGGGCTTTTTTTTTAAAGGTTCTAAGTTGCTGAGATTCTAAGGTTCTAAGTTTTTCTGCTGTCAGGCTGAGCGAAGTCGAAGCCCACACAAAGTATTATAATTTAGATTATAGAGCACCTTGCGGTCCTTCTCCCGAGACTTCGGGATCGCTCAGGATGACAATATTATACATACAAATAAAAAACCAGTGTAAAACCTGTTTCATCCGCATCATACGTGTGCCATCCTTAAAGAATATTCACAGTTAAAAAAATAATTATCTAATTAACCAATTGGCACATTCTCTAATTAATCTTACTTTTGCAAACATGATAAAATGGATAACAAAACTGTTTTCATCAACACAAAAAGAAGAGAACATAGATAATATGAAGAAATATTTAATCGTTGGTTTAGGAAATATTGGAGCCGAATACGTAAACACAAGACACAATATCGGATTTAAAGTATTGGACTTTTTAGCCAGAAAAGAAAGCCTGTCATTTGAAACCGTAAAACTAGGATCTTTAGCCGAATATAAGTTTAAAGGAAGAACATTTCTTCTGCTTAAACCAAACACTTACATGAACCTTAGCGGAAAAGCAGTAAAATACTGGATGGATAAAGAGAATATTCCGCTGGAAAATATTCTGGTAATCACAGATGATTTAAACCTGTCATTCGGAACCATCAGAATCAAACCAAAAGGAAGCGATGGAGGCCATAACGGATTAAAAAACATTAATCTCGTTTTGAATACACAGCAATATACCCGTTTTAGATTTGGAATCAGCGATCAATTTAAAAAAGGACAGCAGATAGATTATGTTTTGGGAGAATGGAATGATGATGAAAATTCGAAATTACCGGAACGTTTAGAAACTTCAGCCGAAATTATTAGATCTTTTGGAACGGCAGGATTAGAAAATACCATGACAACGTTTAATGGAAAATAAAGATTTTCAGTTATTTATATTAAAAAAAATCAATTTATCAATTAATTAAATTGAATTATAACGAAATAGTATTTTCAATTCCAAAGTTAAATGTCTAAATTTGGGATAAATTATTATAAACCATAAAAATCCTTATATCATGGCTTTTGAATTACCACAATTACCTTATGCATATGATGCATTAGAACCACATATTGATGCGCGTACAATGGAGATCCACCATACAAAGCACCACAATGCATACACTACAAATCTTAACGCTGCTATCGCAGGAACAGATTTAGAGGGAAAAACAATCGAAAATATCTTAATTAACTTAGATAAATCAAACGCTGCAGTTCGTAACAATGGTGGAGGTTTTTACAACCACAACTTGTTTTGGACAGTAATGTCTCCAAACGGAGGAGGATTACCAACAGGAGATTTATTAGCTGCTATCGAAGATTCTTTTGGAACTTTTGAAGAATTTAAAGCAAAATTCGCTAAAGCCGGAGCAACTCAGTTTGGTTCAGGATGGGCTTGGTTAACAGTACTTAAAGGAGGAAAATTAGAAGTTGTAGGTACTCCAAATCAAGATAATCCATTAATGCCGGAAGTTGCTGGTAACGGTGGAACTCCAATCTTAGGAATGGACGTTTGGGAGCACGCTTACTACTTAAACTACCAAAACAGAAGACCAGATTATATTGAAGCTTTCTTCAGTGTAATTAACTGGACAGAAGTTGCTAGAAGATATGCTTTAGATAAATAAGAAAATCGAGCAAAGAATAAAGAGAAAAGACGAGTAACCTTTCGGTACTCGTCTTTTTTTATTTTACCATTTTCCGAAGAAACTGTTGATATCAAAATAATATTTAACCTCTTCTCCTTTTTCGTTAGTTAAACTTAATAAATCGTAATGTTTATTTCCTTCACTCAGTAGAGCCTGTCCGTTCATTTTGCAATTAGGGCACAGCTGTCTCACAATTTGATATTCTTCTGAAACACTTTTTACTTTGATGGCGTTTTTAATAGAACTGCCATCTTTAGTTGTATTTGCAGTAGTAGATTTTGTTCCGGAACAACTGATAAAAGAAAGACTTAGAATAATAAGAATAAAAAACTTTTTAAGGAATTGCATATGATTGGTTTAAATAATTGAAGTGCGATATTAATAATTTTATAAACCGAAAAACTTTGATTTTATTGTAATAAAAAAGGCGGAATCTCTTCCACCTTTTTTGCCCCAAATCTACCATAAACTTAACCTACTAATGTTATGGTTTTATAAATGTATGACAGTTATTTTTATTAAGAAAATTTTTCGGATGAAAGGTAAATATATCCGATGAAATGACTATAATATGTTAAAGGAGAAATACTTGAGTTTATTCCAATAAAAAAGGTGGAATCTCTTCCACCCTTTTTGCCCCAAATCTACCATAAACTTAACCTACTAATGTTATGGTTTCCCAAAAGTATTGTAGCTTTTCATTTTTACCAAACAAACAGGATAAACGGCAAAAAAAACCGATGAAATGCACAAATTAACCTTTTATTAATACTTTTTTAATACGCTCTGGCGTCTTTTCCTTCGTAGAAATTCATAAATGCTCGATTTACAACGCGGTTTCCTCCTGGGGTAGGATAATCACCTGTAAAGTACCAGTCTCCTAAGTTTTTAGGACATGCAATATGTAAGTCTTCTACTTTTTGGAAAATAATTTTTACCTCGGCATTAATTTCCGGAGAACTTAACATCTCGGCAATTTTATCTGAAATTTCTTCTGGTGTAAATTGATCGTAAATTGCAGTTACATAATTCACAACATCTGTGTCTGCAAAGTTTTCCTGAGCTTTACATTTAGCATAAACTTCGTCAACAATATGATATAAGTTTCTTTCTTTCAATAACGTTAAAGCAGCTCTAAAGGCAACAAGTCCTTCAAGTTTTGCCATATCGATTCCGTAACAGTCAGGATAACGAATTTGTGGTGCCGATGAAACAATAACAATGCGTTTTGGTTTTAAACGATCCATCATTTTAATGATACTCATTTTTAATGTAGTACCACGAACAATACTATCGTCAATGATAACCAAATTGTCTTCTGGTTTAATTACACCATAAGTAACATCGTAAACGTGAGCCACTAAATCGTCACGACTGCTGTCTTCAGTAATAAAGGTTCTAAGTTTAGCATCTTTAATGGCTACTTTTTCTGTACGTATTTTTACAGCTAAAAGCTCCTGAAGCGTTTCTGCAGTAAGCGTATTTCTGTTTTCCAGAATATAATTGTTTTTTCTCTGATTTAAGAAATCCTGAGCAGCTTCAACTAAACCATAAAATGAAGTTTCGGCTGTATTTGGAATATAAGAGAAAACCGTATTATCTGTATCGCTGTCAATTGCGTTAAGAACAGCAGGTAAAATTAATTTACCTAAATTTTTACGTTCCTGATAAATTTCAGCATCACTTCCTCTTGAAAAATAAATTCTTTCAAACGAACAAGCTTTCTTAACCGTTGGTTCTAAGATTTGATTCATAGAAACTTTTCCATTTTTCTTGATAATCAAAGCGTGACCCGGATCGATTTCCTGAACACTTTCAAAAGGGACATTAAATACAGTTTGAATAACAGGTCTTTCAGAAGCTACAACTACTACTTCATCATCTTGGTAAAAGTAAGCTGGACGAATTCCTGCTGGATCTCTAAAAACAAAAGCGTCACCATGACCTAATAAACCAGCCATTGCATAACCACCATCTAGGTTTTTAGCAGAGCGGGCTAATATTTTTGCAATATCTAAACGTTCAGCAATTACTGGCGAAGCTTCTCTTTTTGAGTAACCTTCGGCTTTACAATCTTGGTACAACTGCATAACTTCTTTATCTAAGAAGTGACCAATTTTTTCCATTACAGTAACAGTATCAGCCATTTCTTTTGGGTGCTGTCCAAGTTCAACTAAGTTTTCGAAAAGTTCTTTAACATTAGTCATGTTAAAGTTCCCTGCCAAAATCAAGTTACGGTGCATCCAGTTACTTTGACGTAAAAATGGGTGAACACTTTCGATGCTGTTTTTTCCAAAAGTTCCGTAACGAACGTGTCCTAAAAACAATTCGCCAACATATGGAATTTCAGATTTTATTTTTTGAACATCGTCACCAATTTCAGGCTGTGCTTTTAATTCCTCACTGATTCTCTCATTGATTTGTTTAAAAACATCTTGTATGGGCTGCGAATGGTTTGAACGAACTCTGCTGATGTAGCGTTGTCCAGGCTCAACATCAAGTTTGATGCTTGCAAAACCAGCTCCGTCTTGTCCGCGGTTGTGCTGTTTTTCCATCATCAAATACATTTTCTGAATTCCGTAAAAAGCAGTTCCGTATTTTTCTTTATAATATTCAAGCGGTTTAAGAAGTCTAACTAAGGCTATACCACATTCGTGTTTTAAAGCGTCGCTCATTGTTTCTTGTATTTTGTGTTGTTGTAAGTTGTGTGTATTAACGTAATAAAAAAGCCCCGTTTTATCGAGGCTTTTGGGCATTATATTTCTATGTCAAACTGAGTTAACGACTTAAATTGCTGTAATCGAATCGCTACTTCTGCTTTGCTTAATGTTTCCATCCTTTCAGTTCCAAATTTCTCTACGCAGAACGAAGCTAAATTTGAACCGTAAATAATTGCATTTTTCAAATTGTTAAACGAAATGTTTTCGCTTTGTGCAATGAATCCAGAAAATCCTCCTGCAAACGTATCTCCGGCTCCGGTTGGGTCAAAAACATCTTCAAGCGGTAAAGCTGGTGCAAAGAATACCTCTCTATTGTGGAATAAAAGTGCGCCGTGTTCTCCTTTTTTGATCACCACATATTTTGGTCCCATATCCTGGATTTTAGCCGCTGCTTTTACTAATGAATATTCACCAGAAAGTTGTCTTGCTTCTTCGTCATTGATTGTAATAACATCTACACGTTTAATAACGTCTAATAATTCCGGAAGAGCACAGTCCATCCAAAAGTTCATTGTATCTAAAACAACTAATTTTGGTTTTTTCTCTAATTGATCTAAAACGCTGCTTTGTACTAACGGATGTAAATTTCCTAACATTACAACATCAGCATCTTTGTAGTTTTGAGGAACTTTTGGCTGAAAATCAGCTAAAACGTTTAACTCAGTTACTAATGTATCTCTAGAATTTAAATCATTGTGGTATAAACCGCTCCAAAAAAACGTTTTACCGCCTTTTACAATTTCGATACCAGAGATATCAATATTTTTTGAAGTTAATAAGTCTAAATGTTCTTGAGGAAAATCATCGCCAACTACAGAAACTATGGCCGATTGCAAGTTGAAAAATGATGCTGATAAACCAATGTACGTTGCAGCACCACCTAAAATTTTATCTGTTTTTCCGAAAGGAGTTTCAATCGCGTCGAAAGCAACCGTTCCAACAATCAATAATTTATTCATTTTATGAATTTCGAATTAGGGTGCAAAGATACTCTATAAGTTACAATCTTGCAACGGTTTAGGTTCTCAAAATTTTCTTAAAAAAACAATAACGATTTCGGGTCTAATTCTATTGTAAATGAATGAATTATATTTAGTTTTCCAGAGTGCTTAAAATATGTTTTCCGGATTTAAATTGCAAGTTTTATTTTGAAAAAAAATCAAGATTTTATCGAAGTCTTTTAAAGGAGGAAACTTTTCTTTTTCCACTTAAAGCGCCAAGAATTGTAATGTAATTGTTTTTTGTTTTGAATATAATGAGCCAATTATTGTATGTAGTAGTTTGTTGGCACTAATGAATCTTCTTTTTTTACTTATGATTTTTTAATTTATCTACATTTTTAATCCAATTGATTGCATCCTTCATAGGCTTTTCATCGTCTGAAAATGCAGTATTGTGTCCCAAGTTTGGAAATAATTTATATTCATAAGGATTTCCTTTAGATTTCAATTTGTTAAGATATTCGATTGATAGCTTTACAGGAACTTGAATGTCTTTACCTCCAAAAATCCACAGTCCTGAAATTGATAATTTAGAAAGAATATCATTGGGATTTGTGTCAATAAACTGATATCTGTCTGGGTCATTGAATACATGTTTTCTTGCCTCTTCTTCTGAGTGCGTATTCCAAAAGTTTTGATCTCCATTTGTATAAAATTGGAATCTCAATTGCTCTTTAACTGTTATAAGGGCTCCGCTGAAGATTGTCATAAATTTAACTTTCTTATTTTTCTCTGCCGTCAATGGAATTATCCATCCAGCTTGGCTACCGCCTATTAAACCAATAGGTATTTTATTATTTGACAAGGATTTAGATAAAGTATTTACAGCAGCGCTAGCATCTAAAGACAAAAGATTTAGATTGGAGAAATCAACATTGTTAGTTCCTACTTCTGGTCCGGCATATACACCAGCTGATTCGCCGACACCACGCTTATCATAGGTTAAAACTGCAATTCCGTTGTTGGCCAGGGTTGTAGCAAAATTTATCATTCTTTTTTCTTGTCCAGATCCGTGAATAATCACAACGGCTGCCTCTACGTTGTAAGGTGTAAAAATAGTTCCGGCGAGTGAAACTCCTTCGCTAACAAATTTTATTTCCTTAATTGTAAAGTTTGGTGCAATTGCTGATACATAACTAGTGAAAAACAACAGGATTAAGAAATAATACTGGCGTATTTTTTTTGCTCTTATAATGCTTTTAAAAAATACCAGTTTATTTTTCATTTTTTTAAATCTTGATTAAATAAATTGCTTTTGCTTTCATTTCTTGAGTTAATCTACAACTGATACTTCTTATCAAAATAATTTTTCAAAAGTCCAACCTGAACTAAAATCATAAAAGGAACAATCAAAAAGGCGTACAAAATATTTTTCGAAAAATGAATTCCTGAAAATGCTGTTGAAATTTTGTCAGAATATAATTTTCCAATTTCGTCGATTTTCCAATTGTTTTCTGAAACTGAAAAAAGAGAAATATAAATTACTAATGCTGCTACAGCCAATCCGATAAAAATCCAAACAGGTTTAGAAATTAAAGGTTTGTATACTTTGATTTTTTTCTCTTCTAATAATTCGACTTTTGCCATTATCTTTGAGGTAAAATCTATTGATGGCGACTGCAGTTTTTCTTCGGCCATCATTTTTTCAATAAGCTGCTCTATATTTTTATCGCTCTCTTTCATAACATTCTATTATTTCAGGTTCTAACTGCTGTCTCAAAATTACGGCTAATTTTTGTCGGCTTCTAAATAATTTTACTTTCGCATTATTTGCGGATATATTCATGATCTTTCCAATTTCTTCTAAATTTTGATCATCAAAATAAAATAAAGTTAAAAGGAAATTTTCATCACTTGGTAACAAATTTAAACATTTTTGAATGGTTTGCTTTCGTTCTTTGTCTTCTAAAGCGCTTAAAGCAGTATCCATTGTTTTTATTAAATGAGATGAAAAATCATCTATCGAAATATTAAAATCATCTTTTTTACTTTTCTTTAATCTGTCCAGACAAGTATTATAAGCGATCTTATAAATCCAGGTTGAAAATTTCGAGTCGCCTTTAAACTTACTTAGAGAATTATAAATTTTGATAAACGTGTCTTGCGAAACCTCTTCTGCTTCTTCTCTGTTTTTTACCATTTTGAGTGCCAAAGTAAAGATCATATCCTTATAACGATCCACCAGCACGGCAAACGCATTGGTTTGTCCCTGTAAAACTTTATCGATATAATGCTGATCATTTATTGTACTCATATTATATAGGACGACAGTTTGTTTAATTAGGTTACAAGAAAATTAAAATAAATTCTATTTTTTTTGAAAGAACAAATTCTAAATGGAAAATCCAATATTAAAATTCCAAATTCCAATTTTGTTATATACATATTATATATATAAGTATAGAGCTTTGTCAAAGTTTTAAACTTTGACAAAGCTTGACATTTATTAAAAAATATATTAATTCAAAATTAGTTGATAATCAGTAAGTTTTGGAATTTGGAATTTAAAAATTTAAATTTTTTTAATTTTCTTGTAACCTCAATTTAAAAAGGCTCGTCATATGGGTATCAATCAATTAAAAAAATATAAAATTATGGGACCAGAAATTTTAGTACCACTTAGCTTTTTTGCAATGATCTTCGGGATCGTTTATTTAGTTTACTCAACAAGAAACAGAGAGCGTTTAGCACTTATAGAAAAAGGTGTTGATGCGAGTATCTTTTTACAAGGAAAAACAAACGGGGTATCAGCATGGAAAATTCTTGTAGTAAACCTGGCATTTTTATTAATAGGTAGTGGTGTTGGAATTTTCCTTGCTTTGGTAATTACCACTTACACTTCTCTTAATGATGGAGCTGTTTATCCTTCAATTATTTTTATAATGGCAGGAATTGGACTTTTGACTGGATTTAAAACAGCAAAAGATTTAGACAAAGAGTAGCAGAGTATGTAAAGATTTTAAGTTAGAACTAAAAAACGCGTTTAAAGCAATTGTTTTAAACGCGTTTTTGTTATTCTTTAGATCCAATAGTTTCGTAATAAACATCTACAGAAAGCTTTGGCTGTGCTGATGCCATAACAGCAAGTTCGTCGCAGCGTTCGTTTTGTGGATGATTATTGTGACCTTTTATCCATTTAAAATCTACTTGATGTTTACGATAAATAATTAAAAAGCGTTTCCATAAATCGGGATTTTTTCTACCGGCAAATTTCTTTTTCTCCCAGCCTAAAACCCATTTTTTTTCAACAGAATCCACTACATATTTAGAATCAGAAATTACAAGAACCTTCATATTTGGCTTTTTCAGTTTTTCTAAACCAACAATTACAGCCAAAAGTTCCATTCTATTATTAGTAGTAAGGCGAAAACCTTCGTAAAATTCTTTTTTATGCGGAGTTCCCACTAATTCCATGACCACGCCATAGCCGCCATTTCCCGGATTTCCTTTTGCAGCGCCATCTGTATATATATGTACTTCGTGTTGGGTCATTTTATTTTTTTGTTAACCATATAAGTTATATAAGTCCATTTAAAATATTGTCTTATATTTCTTAGGTTATTAAAAGTTCATTCTAATTTTTAGTATTTCTTATCTAGTTTTTTAAACGCCAGCCTTAAATTATCTTATATAACTTATATGGTTTAAATTTTAGAATCTGAATCTTCTAGTATTCTATGAATAATCTCAGGAAAATGTTTTTGTTCTAATTCATGAATCTTTTCAGCCACCGTTTCAGGAGTATCTTCATCAGTTAAAACAACATTTTGCTGAAATATGATCCCGCCTTCATCATAATTTTCGTTTACATAATGAATAGAGATTCCGGTTTCTTTTTCCTTATTATTAACTATCGCCCTGTGTATATGCATTCCGTACATTCCTTTGCCTCCATATTTAGGTAAAAGTGCAGGATGAATGTTGATTATTTTGTTTGGATACTGCTCAATTATATTTTCAGGAAATTTCAACAAAAAACCAGCAAGAACTATCAAATCCGGGTCGATTTTTTGTATTTTTTGTAATACGTTTCGCTCTAAAAGTTCGTTTTTTTCGAAAATTTCGACTGGAATTTGATGATTTTTTGCTCTTTCAATAACTTTTGCCGAAGCATTATTTGTAAAAACCGAAACGACCTTTGCAATTTCAATGTTCGAAAAATATTTTATAATGTTTTCTGCGTTAGTTCCTGATCCTGAGGCAAAAACGATAATTTTTTTCATAATAGAATTTATTTTGAGAATGCAAAAAACGGAATAAAAATCGAAAATAAATAGCTTTAAAAGACCTTTCTTGAAATTAATTTTATAAATTAGTGTCACATTTATAAACTAAATAGTTGTTTTAAAATAAAGTTTTTTATTTTTGCCAACAAATTAAATTCTAAAATTAAAGATTATGTCAGACATTGCATCAAGAGTAAAAGCGATTATCGTAGACAAATTAGGTGTTGACGAAAACGAAGTTGTAACAGAAGCAAGCTTCACTAATGATTTGGGAGCTGACTCATTAGACACTGTTGAGCTTATTATGGAATTCGAAAAAGAATTTGATATTCAAATTCCAGACGATCAAGCAGAAAACATTGCTACTGTAGGTCAAGCTATTTCTTATATCGAGGAAGCTAAAAAATAATAATACCACACCCGAATTTTAAAAATTCCAAAGTTTGAATGTCCAAATTCCAAAATTGGAATTTGTTTTTTTTAAAAAATTGGAATTTCTAGAAATCGGGTGTTATTATTTTTTTAAATTTAAATTTCGATTGATTTTCAATCAAAAAGATATATTTATATTGTAATACCCATGGCTCTTAAGTAACAAAACTGTTAAGAAAGCGTGGGTTTTATTTGTTTAAAGACACAAAATACATAATTTATGACATTAAGGCGAGTTGTGGTAACAGGATTAGGTGCACTTACTCCTATCGGGAATAATATCCAGGATTATTGGAATGCACTTGTGAATGGGGTAAGCGGAGCCGCTCCTATCACATATTATGATACAGAGAAGCATAAAACGAAATTTGCCTGCGAAGTGAAAAACTTCAATATTGAAGATTACATGGATCGCAAGGAATCTCGAAGATTAGATAAATTTGCTCAATATGCAGTTGCTGCCAGTGATGAAGCTATTAAAGATGCCGGACTTACAGATGATAATGTCGACAAAACAAGAGTTGGTGTTATCTGGGGAGCAGGAATTGGAGGTTTAGAAACATTCCAGGAAGAAGTAATTTATTATGCAAAAGGTGATGGAACCCCAAAGTTCAATCCGTTTTTTATTCCAAAAATGATTGCCGATATCGCACCGGCGCATATTTCTATGCGTAACGGCTATATGGGACCAAATTATACTACAGTTTCTGCATGTGCATCTTCTGCAAATGCATTAATTGATGCTTTCAACTACATTCGTTTAGGAATGTGTGATATTATTGTATCTGGTGGTTCTGAAGCTGCAATTACCATTGCCGGTATGGGAGGTTTTAACTCTATGCACGCTTTATCAACAAGAAACGAAAGTCCGGAAACAGCTTCAAGACCTTTTGATGCAACCAGAGATGGTTTTGTTTTAGGAGAAGGAGCAGGAGCTTTAGTTCTTGAAGATTACGAACATGCAAAAGCAAGAGGTGCAAAAATTTACTGTGAAATTGGAGGAGGCGGAATGTCATCTGATGCTTACCATTTAACAGCACCACATCCGGAAGGAATTGGAGTTATTGCAGTAATGAAAAATACGCTGAGAGACGCTGGAATGAACCCTGAAGATGTTGATCATATCAATACTCACGGAACTTCTACTCCACTTGGAGATGTTGCAGAATTGAAAGCTATTAGTGCTGTTTTTGGTGATCATGCAAAAAACATCAATATCAACTCAACAAAATCAATGACAGGACATTTACTTGGTGCTGCCGGAGCTATCGAAGCTATTGCTTCTATCTTAGCAATGAAACACGGTATTGTTCCTCCTACGATTAACCATACAGTAGTTGATGAGAATATTGATCCTGCATTAAACCTTACCTTAAACCAACCTCAAAAAAGAGAAGTGAATGTTGCTATGAGTAACACATTTGGTTTTGGTGGTCACAATGCTTGTGTATTGTTTAAAAAAATCGCTGACTAATTTTCGTATATGAATATTATCAAAAAAATATTTTCTAAATCCCGTTCTCTAGAAGACGGGATTTTTTTTGACACTATTCAGAAAATTCTTGGTTTTCAGCCTGTAAATATTGAATTTTACAAAAAAGCTTTTACCCATAGATCGTCAAATAAATTAGATGAAGCAGGGCATCCTATAAATTACGAACGTTTAGAATTTTTAGGAGATGCTATGCTAAGTGCTGTAATTGCTGCGCATTTGTTTAATAAGGCACCAAATGGAGACGAAGGATATTTAACAAAAATGCGCTCAAAAATCGTAAGCCGCGAACATTTAAATGAACTTGGCAAAGATTTGAATTTAGTGCGTTTTGTAGAAAGTAAAGTACCTGTTCAGCATTTTGGAGAAAATATTCATGGTAATATTTTCGAATCGCTTATTGGTGCTATTTATTTAGATAAAGGTTATTCGTATTGCGAAAGATTTATCCAAAAAAGAGTAATTACACCTTATGTCGATATTGCAAGACTTGAAGGAAAAGTAATTAGTTATAAAAGCTTAGTTATCGAATGGTGTCAGAAAGAAAAGAGGATCTTTCATTACGACATTTTCGAAGATAACGGTATTGACGGACAACGCTTGTTTGGTGTCAAATTAAGTATAGACGATAAGGTGATCGCACGAGCGCGGGCAACCTCAAAAAAGAAAGCAGAAGAGAAAGCTTCACAAAGAGCCTATTTTGCATTTCAGGAAAAAATAGATAAGAAATAATTACAATTTTGATGTAATTTTCTTAATGCTAAATCGTTTTCGTTTATAAATTAACAAAAACAAGCTGCTTATAACTATTGATGCTCCGTTAGAAATAGTATATTTACAACTTGATTTTTCATGACATGGCTATTCATAGATTGGATTTAGACGAATTTGACGAAATTGATTATTATTTAATGGCAATTCATACTTCATTAGAAGATTATAGACTGGCCTATTTTATCAATAAGAACCTTCCGATTAACTTAAGTAAGAGCAAAAACGAGATCCATGCTCAGACTAAAGAAGGTGAGGCAAATTTTTCGAGATTTTATTATTATGATTCTGAGAAAGCTGTATCGTGGAATTTGATTCAGAATAAAAATGAGATCATTTCTGTGAGTACAAATGATTTCCAGAATTTGTTTTCTAATGAGACAAGTGAGGTTTCTACAACAATTCATTTACTTCCTGAATTCAAAAAAGTAGATTTTTTCCTGAAAATCGATAACAGTGAGGAAGCTGTCGATTTTTCAGAAATTCAGCAACAACTAAATTCAATAGAAAGTATTGCGGCAATTTATGCTGTGGATACCAATAAAATAAAATCAAAAAACAATCTAATTTTTTAAAAAAAATGTTAACAAACAAGAAAACCAAAATTGTAGCTACATTAGGCCCTGCATGTGGTACGAGAGAGATTATCAAGGATATGATCGACGCAGGGGTGAATGTGTTTAGAATCAATTTTTCGCATGCAGACTACGAAGGAGTAAAAGAAAAAATTAACATTATTAGAGGCCTGAACGAAGAGTTTGGTTACACTACAGCGATCTTAGGAGATTTGCAGGGACCAAAACTTAGAGTTGGTGTAATGGAAGAAGGAACGGTTGTACATGATGGTGACGAAATTACTTTCACTACAGCAGAAGATATTATCGGAAATGCAAAAAAAGCATTCATGAAATATCAAAATTTCCCAAATGATGTAAATGTTGGAGAACGTATTTTGCTTGATGATGGTAAACTGATTTTCGAAATTGTTTCAACAGATAAAAAAACAGAAGTTGTTGCTAAAGTAATTCAGGGTGGAGAATTAAAATCTAAAAAAGGAGTTAATCTTCCAAACACTAAAATTTCTTTACCGGCTTTAACTGAAAAAGATATTGCAGATGCCATTTTTGCAATTGAACAAAAAGTAGACTGGATCGCACTTTCATTTGTGAAAACTCCTCGCGATTTACAAGATTTACAAGAATTAATCGCTAAGCATTCAGAATATAAAATTCCAATTATTGCTAAAATTGAAATGCCGGAAGCTCTTGAGAACATGGATAAAATTGTAGCATATTGCGATGGTTTAATGGTTGCTCGTGGAGATCTTGGAGTTGAACTTCCTGCTCACGAAGTACCATTAGTACAAAAAGATTTGATTCGCAGAGCAAAAACAGCTAGAATTCCTGTTATCGTTGCAACCCAAATGATGGAAACAATGATTACAAGTTTAACACCAACAAGAGCAGAAGTAAACGACGTTGCTAACTCAGTAATGGATGGTGCAGATGCTGTAATGTTGTCTGGAGAAACTGCAACTGGAAATTATCCGGTACAAGTTATTCAAAGAATGACACAAATTTGTGAGGCTGTTGAGAATTCTCCACTAATTCAGGTTCCACAAAACACTCCACAAATTAAAACAAAACGTTTTGTTACTAAAACAGTTTGTCACCAGGCAGCTTTATTAGCAAACGAAATCGAAGCTAAAGCAATTTGTACATTGACAAACAGCGGTTATACAGCTTTCCAAATTTCGGCTTGGAGACCATCTTCGGCACATATTTTAGTATTTACTTCAAACAAAAGAATCTTAACACAATTGAATTTATTATGGGGAGTTAAATCATTCTTCTATGATAATGAAGAAAGTACAGATGATACTGTAACCGATGTAAATAAAATTGCAGTTGAAAAAGGCTATGCATCAAAAGGTGATTATTTAATTAATCTTGCTGCAATGCCAATTAAAGAAAAAGGAATGGTTAATACCATGAGAGTTTCTGAAATAGAATAGTTTTCTTTTTTAAGATCACGATATTTTAAAATCAAATCCACCCATTCGGGTGGATTTTTTTTGCTTTATATATTCTTCAGTTTATAAATCCTGACGTTTCAAGTTATAATTTGCAACATCATGGAGCAAAATAAAACCATTTTCATGTTGCAAGTTATAATTTGCAACAACGTAAAGCCTTAAAAATAGGATTATTCGTGTTTTTATTACTTAATTTTGAGATACTTAACAAAACGTTAAAAAAAACAGTTTCTGCAAATTCCCTCAAAGGCAACAGCTAAATGTTCTAAGAAATTGCTTTACATACAGGTTACTTTTTCTACTTCATTTTTGTAGAAAATTATAGTTCGATTTTTAGATAAAAACCATTATACAAACGAATTATTAACAAATCTTATTACCATGAAACAAAGTAAATTTAGAAATGCCATAATGCTTTTTGCATTCATATGCTTCACGATTGTTCAGGTGAAAGCTCAGAAAAAAGTCAACATTTTAGTATTGTGGGGCGATGATATTGGTACTACCAATATTAGCGCCTATAGCGATGGACTTATGGGATATACTACACCCAATCTTGATCGTTTAGCCAATGAAGGAATGCGTTTTCTTCATTATTATGGAGAACAAAGTTGTACTGCAGGACGTGCTGCTTTTTTAACAGGACAGCATGGTCTTAGAACCGGACTTACAAAAGTTGGTTTTCCTGGAGCGCCAATGGGTATGAGCCAGTTAGATCCTTCTATTGGAGGGATAATGAAAAGTTTAGGATATGCAACAGGTCAATTTGGTAAAAATCACGTGGGAGATCGTAATGAAAATTTACCAACCGTAAACGGTTTTGATGAATTTTTTGGAAACCTCTATCACTTGAATGCTGAAGAAGAACCAGAATTGCCTGATTATCCTAAAGATCCGGAATATCTAAAAAGATTTGGACCAAGAGGGGTATTAAAATGTACAGCCACAAGTGCAGATGACGGAACTGTAGATCCTCGCTTTGGAAAAGTTGGAAAACAAAGAATCGAAGATACAGGTCCACTTACTAAAAAAAGAATGGAAACGGTAGATGACGAAACTTCGGCAGCAGCTATTGACTTTATCAAAAGACAAAATGCAGCAGGCAAACCATTTTTCTGTTGGTTCAATGCTACACGTATGCACCTTCGTACACACGTTAGAGCAGAGCACAGAGGAAAATATACACATGGAGACAGTGAGTATATTGATGGTATGATTGAGCACGACGAAACTATTGGAAGTATTTTAAAAGCTTTAGATGATCTAGGAATTGCCGACAATACGATCGTGGTTTATTCAACAGATAATGGCCCTCACATGAACACATGGCCAGATGGAGCAATGACACCATTTCGCTCTGAGAAAAATACAAACTGGGAAGGAGCTTTTCGTGTACCTTGTATTGTACGCTGGCCAGGACATATCAAAGCAGGAACTGTAACTACTGAATTGATGAGTCATAATGACTGGATTCCTACATTTGCTTCAATTGCAGGAGAACCCGATATCGTTAACAAGCTTTTAAAAGGTTACTCAGCAAACGGAAAAAACTATAAAGTACATTTAGATGGTTTTGATCAAAGTAAATTTTTAGAAGGCAAAACACCAAAAAGTGCCAGAGATAAATTCTTTTATACAGATGATGATGGTCTTTTAGTTGGTTTAAGAGAAGGCGATTATAAATATGTTTTTGCAGAACAGCGTTTGGGAGGTACATTGGGAGTTTGGGCAGAACCTTTTACCAAACTGCGTTTACAAAAAATATTCAATTTGTACCAGGATCCTTTTGAAAGAGCCGATATTACTTCAAATACTTTTTGGGACTGGCAGATGAATCACGTACAATTAATGTATGGAGCGATACAAGATGTGGTAGTTTTTGCAGAAACATTTAAAGAATATCCTCCAAGATCAATTCCTCCAAGTTTCTCAGCTTATACTATCATGGAAGAAACAATGAAAGATATTAAGGCACAAAAATATATTGAGAAAAACGTTTTACCTAAATTAAAAGAGGAAGAAGCAACAGATTCAAAAAAGAAAAAGTAGAAAATAAATGTTTAGTAGAGCTTGAATTATTACCCCATAATTCAAGCTCTATAACTTAAAAATCAATACTATGTATAAGAAAATATATGTATTGTCTCTGCTTTTATTTTTATTGGTTTCATGCAAAAATAAATCAGATGACGCTACAACTGTTAATCCTAAAGACAGTTCGGCCGTTATAGTTGGAGATCCGCTTCCCAGCTGGAACAAAGGAACTTTAAAAGATGACATTATTGCTTATGTCGAAAAAGTAACCAAGAAAGGAAGTCCTGATTTTATTCCAATAGAGAATAGAATCGCCACTTTTGATAACGACGGAACATTATGGGCAGAAAAACCATATGTTCAGGAATTATTTGCTTTTTATCAGGTAAAAAAAATGGTAGGAGCCAATCCGGCTTTGGCACAAAAACAACCTTTTAAAGCGGTAATAGAAAAAGACAAAGCCTTTTTTGAAAAAGGAGGCGATAAAGCCCTTATAGAACTTGTAGCTGCAACCCACACCGGAATGACCGAGGACGAATTTGAAACATCAGTAAATGATTTTTTTAAAACCGCTCGTTATCCGGGCAAAAATATTCCGGTAAAACAAATACGATATCAGCCTCAATTAGAACTGCTGAATTATCTCCGTGCCAACGGATTTAAAACCTATATCGTAACAGGCGGTACAATTGAAGTGGTAAGAGCAATATCTCAGGATTTCTACGGAATTCCAAAAGATCAGGTCGTAGGAACTTCTTTTAAATACAAATACGACGATGCTAAGAATGCCGTACAAAGAGAACCAGCTTTAGATCATTTTAATGATAAAGTAGGAAAACCGGTTGGCATCCAGCTGCATATTGGCCAGCGTCCGGTTTTTGCCTGCGGAAACGAAGGCGGAGCAGGAGATATTGCCATGCTCAAATATTCGCAGGGAAACAAATACCCATCCTTTCAATTATTGGTCAATCACAATGATTCAATTAGAGAATACAGCTATCAGGAAAAAGATAATTTGTCATTAAGCACAGCCGCAAAAAACAAGTGGCATGTAGTAAGTATAAAAGACGACTGGAAAAAAGTTTTTGCAGATAAATAATTTGAATTAGTTAGGATCTCAAATGAAGCAGCTTTTGACATCAAAAGTTGTTTCATTGAGATTTTTAGATGGATTAAAAAACTTAAAAAAACAGTTATGAAACGAATCAGTTATTATATCAGTCATAAATTATTTTTCAGCGCTCTGTTTTTTACTTTCTCTTTTGTTATTTCCGCTCAGGAAGCCGCGCCAAAAGCCGGAGCAAGTGCGCAGGAATTAGCAGATAAACTCGCAAATCCAGTGGCGAGCTTAATTAGTGTGCCTTTGCAGAACAATTTAAATTATGGTATTGGCCCTTTTAACGGATCAAAATATATAATAAATATACAGCCGGTAATTCCGTTTAAATTAACAGAAAATTTAAATCTAATTACCCGTTATATATTGCCAGTAGTTGATCAACGAGATATTACAGGAAACAATACACATCAATTTGGATTAAGCGATGCAACGGTTACCGCTTTTTTTGCTCCAAAAACAAAAGGCCTTATTTTAGGTATAGGTCCGGCATTTTTAATTCCAACTGCAACAGATGAATTATTAGGAACAGAAAAATTTGGAGTCGGTCCAAGCGCATTAGTAATGCATCAGGGAAAAGGACTTTCAGTAGGTTTCATAGCCAATCAAATTTGGTCAGTTGCCGGAAATGAAGACCGCGCCGATTTTAATCAGTTTTACACCCAGATATTTCTTTCTCACAGTTATAAAAGCGGTGCCAGTTTAGGCGTAAATGCCGAAATAACTCAAAACTGGGATGCAAAAACAACCCTAATCTCATTAAACCCTTCTATTGGTGCCGTAACAAAATTAGGCGATCAGGTCGTTCAGTTTGCGATTTCGCCTTTAATTCCAATTACAGGTCCTTCTGAATCAAAACCAGATTGGGGATTACGTGCTATTTTGGCCTTTGTATTTCCGGGTTCATAACATCGTTTAGGAGTTTCTTTCATCTTAAAAAAACAAATCATGAAGTTAAAAATTTTATTCATTATAATAATGAGCTGTCTGGTCTCGTGTACCAATTCTACAACAAAAAAAGAAACTTCAACACCTGCCGATACTACAAAAACAGCAGTATTTAAACCAGCAGATTTTGAAGAACAGCTTGTTTATAATCGAGCATTTGAAGCCGTGATTTGGGGAATTCCCGCCGTTAATTCAGAATTGCTTCATGAAAGTCTTTTAAAAGTAAAAGGCGATTACAATCAAATTATTTATTGGTCGGGATTAATCAATTCCAAAAACCAAACCTTAACCCCAAATCCAGACGTGATTTATGTAAATCCATTATATGATACACGACAAGGCCCGGTTGTTTTAGAAATTCCTCCCGTTGAAGGCGTTTCATCATTAACAGGAAGTTTAGATGATGGCTGGCAGACCGCAATAGAAGATATTGGTCCCGCAGGAGTTGACAAAGGAAAAGGCGGCAAATACCTCATTTTACCACCCAATTATAAAGATGCCGTTCCGTTAGGTTACATTCCAATGCCATCTTCAACTTTTACAGGATATGCCATACTTCGTTCAAATCTTACAGACGGAAGTCCAAATGATATTAAAAGAGCGGTTGATTACGGAAAAAAAGTTAAGATATATCCGCTTTCTGAAGCAGATAATCCACCCGCAACGACATTTGTTGATTTATTAGAAGTTCCATTCAGTAACACCATTCCGTACGACTTTCATTTTTTTGAAATATTGAATCAGTTTATTCAAAGAGAACCCTGGATAACCCGCGACTTAGCAATGATTGATCAGTTAAAAACTATTGGAATTGAAAAAGGAAAAATCTTTCAGGCCGATGCCAGAAGGCAGGAAATTTTAAATGCCGCAATAAAAGATGCTCATACCTGGATTGATTCAGAATATCAAAGTGCATTTAAAATGCCTTTTTATAATGATACTAAATGGGCATTACCGGTTTCGCAGGATTTTGTAAAATCAATAGCGAGTGATTATTCCATACCAAATCTTTACCCGGTACGCGAAAGAACGATCGCCTATTCAATAGCCTATTTTAGTGCGAAACATTTAGGAACCGGACAATTCATATTTAATATCAATTAAAGATGATAAAGGCGAAGAATTTGACGGCTCAAAATTGTATAAACTTCATTTGCCTGCAAAAGTTCCGGTAAAATTATATTGGTCAGTAACAGCCTACGATCGTGAAACCCATGCACTTATTTTAGGAATGAAATATTCTAGCCGCGCCTCAACATCGCCGGGACTTCAAAAAAACAATGATGGTTCTGTAGATATTTATTTTGGAGCAAAAGCTCCGACAGGGAAAGAATCAAATTGGGTTCCGACAGATCCAAAACGAAAATTTGAATTACTGGCACGTTTCTATGGCCCGGAAAAAGGATTTTTTGACAAAACATGGAAAATGGGAGATGTTGAAGAAGTGAAATAATTACTCCCTGATTTTAAACCAAAATGATTAATCATTATGAAAAATAGATGTTTTATAATTTTAGCAGTAATTACTCTGATATTAAATTTTGGATGTAAAAAAGAAACATCAGAAACCACATCATCAACGCTGGTTTCAGAAAATGGAACTCAGATTAAATTAGATGGCGAACTGCCTTCAAAAGAATCTATTCCGGCATTGTTTGACGAAATGGATTTTCAACAGGCAACGCAATGTTACTTATGGGGATTGCCTATTGTGGCTTTCGCCGAATGGCAGCAGCAACACTACAAAACATTTAAAGCATCAAGTAACGATCTTGTTTTATATAACTCTTATGACGATCGTTTAGGAATTCTTACCGCAAATGCTACAACGCCTTATATCATGACGTTTATAGATTTAGCAGCAAATGGTCCAACCGTTATCGAAATGCCGGCTGGACATACTGCCGGTGGACTGGCAGATTTTTGGCAGCGAGAACAAGCAGTAATTGGAGAAATGGGGCCAGATAAAGGAAAAGGAGGTAAATACATTCTGGTTCCTCCAACAATTAAAGATTTTAAAGCCGATGGATATTTTATAGTTCCATGTAATACCGTAAATATGTTTTTCGGGTTTAGAGCTTTAGATCCTGATCCTAAAATTACAGAAACGCTGCTAAAACAAGTAAAAATTTATCCGTACGCACAAAGAGCAAACCCTGGACCAACAAAAGTGGTTAGCCCGCCGGCAGGTAAAAAATGGTTAGGAATTCAGCCGGCAGGAATTAAATATTGGGAACGCCTTCATGCTATTTTACAAAATGAACCAGTGGAAGAAAGAGATCGTTTTTTTATGGCTTGGTTAAGAAATCTTGGCATAGAAAAAGGAAAAGCTTTTGCTCCGGATGAACGTCAGAAGAAAATTTTAATTGACGCTGCAGAGAAAGGCCAGCAAATGGCAATGGCAAATTCCTTCAGTAAACGTTTTGCAGATATAAAACACTGGCCGGACAAAAAATGGGATTATGTACTGATTATGAAAGATCCATCGCAGCATGCCGATAATTATGATGAGTTTTTTGAAAGATCATCCTATTTCTATGAAGCCGTTACGTACTCTAAAGCCATGATAACCAAAATACCAAATGTGGGTCAGGCCTATTTGGGATCATATTATGATAATCAAGGAAATTGGTTAGACGGAGGGAAAAATTATACACTAAATATTCCGGCAAATCCGCCAGCAGTTAATTTTTGGTCCATTACGATTTATGATTCGGCAACCCGATGTTTAATAGATAATCCGCAGAAAAATGCAGACTTATCTTCCCGTAAGGATTTAATAAAAAATACAGATGGTTCTGTCGATTTGTATTTTGGACCAAAAGCCCCAGCCGGAAAAGAAAAAAACTGGGTTCAGACTTTGCCGGGAAAACATTGGTTTACTTATATGCGTTTTTACGGCCCAACAACAGCTTATTTTGATAAAAGCTGGAAAATGGATGATATAAAAGAAGTAAAATAAGAATCATTTTATGGTCGAAAAAACAGCAGATAAAACAGAAATTTCATTTGATCCATTAGCATCAAAAGCAGAACGTTATGAGAAAGGTGCAGCGATTAGAAAGACCGTGCCGCACTCTTTACATCAGGAATATATTGCTGCAAAAGACAGGGAAGATCCTATCGATATTTTGATAAAAACCAGTATTGGGAGAATAGAAAGTTTACTGCCCATTCGATACAGGAGAATGATGGAATCGCCATTTGCCTTCTTTCGCGGTGCGGCAGCAATTATGGCAGCAGATTTGGCACAAACGCCAAACACGGGAATCGATTTACAGCTTTGCGGCGATTGTCATTTAATGAATTTTGGAGGTTTTGCAACGCCAGAACGTAAATTGGTTTTTGATATAAATGATTTTGATGAAACTTTTCAGGGTCCATGGGAATGGGATGTAAAACGGTTAGCTGCAAGTTTTGCGATTGCAGGAAGATGGCTCAAATTTGCTGATAAAAGCAATAAAGAATTTGCCTGGCACGTGGCAGACAGTTATAAAAGGCATATGCTGGATTACAGCAAATTATCGGCGCTTCAAATTTGGTATGCTGATATTGATCTGGCCGAACTTATTGAACTGGGAAAAGATGAAGAAATTAAAGAATTTCATCAAAAGCGAATAAAAAAAGCAGCCGAATATACGGCACATGAAAAGGAATTTGCAAAAATGACCTATCAGGATGGAGTTCGGGCCCGAATAAAAGATGAACCGCCTTTGATATTTCATTCATCGGGAAATGATGAAAAGATCATTATGAAAGAAGCAGAATTGGTTCATAAACGCTACATAGAATCATTGCCAGAAGACAAGCAAATTTTGTTAAGCAGATATTCTATGCATGACTTTGCTATAAAAGTGGTAGGCGTAGGAAGTGTAGGAACACTTTGCGGTATAAGTTTATTAATGTCTGCCACGGGCGAGCCCATTTTTTTGCAGTTTAAAGAAGCAAGACAAAGCGTTTTAGAACAATATGTAAAATCTAAAAAGAAATACAATCAGGAAGGAGAGCGAATTGTAATGGGACAAAAACTAATGCAGTCTGCTTCGGATATATTTTTAGGATGGACCAATGACGATAGAGGAAGATTTTTTTACATCCGTCAGCTTCGTGATGCAAAAGTCAAACCCGTTCTTGAAATAATGAAAGAAGAAAACCTGAAAGATTATGCCAAAGCCTGCGGATGGGCACTTGCAAGAGCGCATGCCCGCTCTGGAGATCCATCTGTTATATCCGGATATATTGGTGATAATAATGAATTTGCCAACGCAGTTTCGAAGTTTTCCCTTTTATATGCAGATCAAAATGAGTTAGATTACAACAAAATGATCCAAGCCATAAAAGAAGGAAGACTGCCGGTTTCTGCAGAAATATGATTTTGCAGGATAAATAAAGCAATTATAAATAAGTAAGAATTTTTCGCTAAATGTTTATGTCAATAAAATAAATTGATTATCTTTGAGTGTTTGCTAAAAGCCTGTAATATAGTTCTTTGTGTTTTTTAACGCATTATCGAAGCCGTATATTCTTTCATTCAAGATTTTTCAGAATTAATAATTTCGAGTTAAGTAATTAATCATTAATTTAAATTCTACAAAATGAATATTAAAAGAACAAATCTTCGCATAATCCCAATTTTGTTTTTGGGTTTAATTTACAGCTGTTCCCCAACAGTTAAGGTTACAACAGATTACGATCACTCTGCAAATTTTAGTGAATATAAAACTTTTGCAGTTTATGATTTAAAAGCGCAGCAAGGTCAGGTAAATCAATTAAATGTAGACCGTGTTACAAATGCAATTCGTGCTGAAATGATTGCAAAAGGATTTACAGAAAGTTCAAATCCTGATTTAAAAGTAAATGCAGTTTCTATTTTAAAAAATAAAACACAAGTTACAGCCGACTCTAATTTTTACGGTTATGGCGGAATGTATCGTCCGTATGGATATTGGGGCGGCGGAGCCATGATGGGCGGCGGCACAACAACATTTAATACTTATGATTATGTTGACGGTTCATTAGTTATCGATATAGTTTCTACAAAAACACAAAAATTACTTTGGCAGGGAATTGGAAATGCTCAAATTGACAGTAAACCAGATAATCCTGAAGAATTTATAAATAATTCTATCAAAAAAATCTTAGAAGGATTTCCTCCTGGGGCAGTAAAAAAATAGCATAAAACTACTGTTTTAAATAGGCTGTACTTTCAAATTTAGTAAGTACAGCTTATGATCGCACATTTTATTTTCTTTGAAAATCCCCCTTTTCAGAGAAAAGGACAAACTAATCAAAGCTTAAAACGTATGACCGATATAGTACTTTCGCTTTTCTTTTTTATAGCTACAATTGTAGGATTTGCGACTTCATTTATGGTTCTTTTCTCGAAGAAAAACTATTCTAAAAGTTTTTTCTTAGGACTGTTTTTGTTTAGCCTTGCCCTTGTAAGCGTCTATAATTTTTACTTATCGGCAAATGTTTTTAAGGAATTTCCGGATCTGTTCATGATCACCAAATCTTTTATTTTTTTAGCAGCTCCCTGCGCGTTTTTATACGTTCGCAATATTTTATTCCCAAATTCATACTATAAAAAATACGACTGGTTTCATTTCCTGCCATTCCTCATTTATTTCTCATTAACTATTTTAGTCTGGATTGGAAATTATACCAATATTTATTTGATAGACTATATTTCGGTAAAAACAAAAAATCCTTTTTCAATGTTAAGTCTCAGCGTTTGGCTTATGTACGCATTTTGCCAAACTATGATGATTTTAAATTATGACATTAAAAAATTTAAGGAAAATCACCTGCAGCGAATCAAAATATTAGGCTGGATCAGGGTTTATAATCTGGTCATCTTGTTTTTGTTTTCAACACTTTTTGTGCATTTCTTTTTAATCAATAATGTCGACAATTTAGACTTATCCTGCTACATTCTTATTTCATCTGTTTTAATCTTTACGGTTGGCTGGCTGTATTTTAAACCGCAGCTTTTTTATGATGCAAATGAAAACGAAACAGATTTTGTCAATGAAGATTTGAGAACCTACGCTTCACAGGAAACCAAAAACTCACACCCAATAGTAAAAGAGTTAACGCTGGAAAAACGACAGCTGTATCTGGCAAGACTAGAAAGTATATTTGACTCTAAAAAACTCTTTTTAAAGAAAGATTTAGTGATACGTGATATTTCAGAAGAAACCGGAATTACCGTAAACAATCTTTCCTGTTTAATTAATTCAGAATTCAACCTGCACTTTCAGGATTATATTAATTTAAAACGAATCGAATATTTTAAAGAAAAAATAAACGATTCAGACTGGAAAGATCTTTCCCTCGAAGGAATGGCCTGGGCATCTGGTTTTAAATCCAGAACAACCTGTTTTAGGGCTTTTATAAAACATACAGGAAAATCTCCTTCAGAATATTTTAGGGTAATCAGGATTAACCCTGAAAAAAGCAGTTCTTATTTTTTTAAGCAATCTACAAATTAAAATAATTTGTAAAGACGGATTGTAAAGTCTCATCAATTTAAAGAAGAAACCATGAAAACGAAATCAAAACAAACCATAAAATCAGTATACATCTTATTATTTCTGTTCGTTTGTTTTTTAGGAAATGCACAGTTAAAAGGAGGTCATATTCTTGGAGCAATGGGATTACAATCCGGAACTCAGACTCCGGCAAATACTTTAAGCGTTTACGTGCCGGGTTATTTGTATGATGCGGGTTCCTTGCGAAATTCAGACGGTGACGAATCTGTTGCAAATCCAGATATTACCATGTTTATAACAGGAGTTGGAGCTAATTATATAAGTGATTTCAAAATTTTAGGAGCTAATTACGGAGCTACTATTTTGCTGGCTTTTGCTTCAAATACCATTCAGGGAAATTCACTTGATGCAACAAATTCACTCGCTTTTACAGATATGTATGTACAGCCCATTCAATTAGGCTGGCACAACAAAAGAGCCGATTTTGTTTTTAGTTATCAATTATATCTTCCAACTGGAAAATTTACCGCAGGAGCTTCAGATAATGCCGGTTTAGGAATGTTGATGAATGAATTTTCGGCCGGAACAACCGTATATTTTAATGACAAAAAAACATTTCATTTTTCGGCTTTAGCCTCTTACGAAATAAACGGAAAAAAGAAAGATACCGATATAAAAACCGGAGATATTTTAAGTGTTGAAGGAGGTTTAGGAAAAACCTTTTACACGCTCAATGCTGCGAAAACTGCTCCAAGCGGAATACTAAATGCAGGTTTAATTTACTATTTGCAATATAAAATTTCAAACGATAAAATTCCGGTGGGCAATTTCGTGATTGAACCAGACAAAGACAAAATTGGAGGCGTTGGTGCTGAGGTAAATTATTTCCACATAGGCTGCAAAACTTCTGCAGGACTTCGCTGGATTTCAGAATTTGGAGCCGAAAGCCGTTTTCAGGGAAATACTTTTTTCCTGACACTTGCGCATGTATTCAGCTTGGCAAAAGAGAAAAAAGAATAATCCTCAGAATGATTTAAGTTGATGTTTTTTAAAGGAATAAGATAAATTTTAAATTGATTTAAATGAGAAATACATATTCAGAAACTTCCATAAAAAACAGAAAACTTTTTCTACAACTGGTTTTCATTTTTGCTTTGTGTTTTTTTTCTCTTCAAAACACAATCGCACAAACAGCACAGACACCACATATAACCACAAAAGATTCTCTCGACGGAGCTTTTGACTTAAGCGATTATATTATTTATGCACACGGCTTTATTGTAGTTCCTACCGTTATTACAGAACCGGCATTGGGCGGAATTGGAGGTGCAATCGTTCCCGTTTTTCTTAAAAAACGTCCGCCGGTTGTAGACGAAAATGGTAAAAAACGTTTTATAAATCCAGACATAACAGGAGGAATTGGTATGTATACCGAAAATAAAAGCTGGATGGCAGGCGCATTTCGGTCTGGAACCTTAGTCAAATCCAGAATTTTATATCGTGTTATGGCCGGTTATGGCGATATGAATTTATCTTTTTATGCCAATAATATCCACAATGCAAAAGATCAGGAATTTAAACTCAATTTTAGGTCAACTATTTTTTATACACAATGGCTGAAACAATTTAGAAACGCAAAATGGAGTGCCGGACCGCAATATCTTTTTTTAAACTCAAAAATAAATCTGCCCGATGTTGATCTTCCGCCGCCATTTGTACAGCCAAAAGATATTAAAAGTACCATAAGTCAGCTTGGAGCTGCGCTTCAGTTTGACGGACGTGACAATATATTTACACCAGATAAAGGAATCCGGCTTCAGTCAGATTTCTTTTGGTCAGATGATGCAATAGGGAGCGATTATGATGCGTGGCGCGTCAATTTATCGGCAATAGGATTTTATCCCTTAACAAAAAAATTAATTGGCGGGCTTAGGGTAGAAGGAGAGCAGGCGTTTGGGAGTCCGCCTTTTTATCTTTTGCCCGGAATCAATTTACGCGGAATTCCCGCCGCCCGATATCAGGGAAAAACCAGCATAGTTACCGAAGCCGAATTGCGATGGGATTTATACCGAAGATGGAGCCTTATGGGTTACGGCGGCCTGGCAAGTGCTTTTAACGATTGGGATAAAGCGTTCGCCAAACCCGTTGTCTACAGTTACGGAACAGGATTTAGATATCTATTAGCCCGAAAATTCAAACTCAGAATGGGAGTCGACGTTGCAAAAGGCCCTGAAGATTGGGCGTATTATATTGTTTTTGGAAGCAATTGGCTTAGATAATTGTTAATTATTAATTGTGAGTTGTTAATTGTGAAAAGTGAAATAAAAATTCCCGATAATGTTACCGGGAATTCAAATATAATTTGTGGAAATTCGTGCAATTCGTGGCAAAAAAAACTCTATTTCGCCCAATACGGCTTGATAATTTTATTCTGTTTGTGGTTTAAAACTAATAGAATAATAGTTGCAGTGGCACAGAATATAATAGCCTGAACCGATCCTTCGGGACCAAATTCTCCTCCGGTAATAAATTCCGGACCTTGTATTTTTGCTTCTAATAAACTGCTTGTTTTTTCGTTTCCGGAAGTTATGGCTCCAAAAATTCCCGACTGCGTAAAATTCCATGCAAAATGCAAAGCAATTGGCATCCATAAATTACGGCTGTACATGAAAATAGCTCCAAACAAAAAACCTGCAGTTGTAATACAGATTGCTGAAATCAAAGTGCCGTGAGGATTTGCCAAATGAAAAACACCAAATAGAACAGCAGAAATTGTGAGAGAAATATAACTTCCCAGTTTTTCTTCTACAATTCTAAATATAATCCCGCGCACCAATATTTCTTCAATAATGGCAACGGTAAACATTATAGTAAACGGAATCAGGATAAACGAAACAGGATTGATATTTACAACGCTGTAACTTCCGTTAAGGTAAATTACTAAAATGGTTAAGGATTGTAAAACAAAACCAATTAAAGTTCCAATAATAATATTTTTGGCAAGTCCTTTTGTAGAAAATTCTGTAATGGTTCTTTTTTCATATTTTTTAAAGAAAAGAATGTAACTGAAAATACACGAAAAGGAAACAAAAAGTCCTTTTAAAAGATTTCTATAATCTTTGTCAAGAGATGTCAAAGCCAATAATTTTACGGCAATTTGCTGGCCAATAATAACAACAGCCATAAAAGTAAGCAGAGCAAGAAAGATTTTGACAACAGGGAAATTAAATATTTTTTGTTTTCTGGTAAGGGTTTCCATTTGGTTTGTTTTATTGATTTATGATGAGACAAAAGTATCGCGCATCAAAAACAAAAAATAGAATGAAATTTGCCTCTTTATAATTTTTGAAATTGTTTGGGTAAAAATCCCGTTTGACTTTTAAACGTTCTAATAAAATGGCTTTGATCTGCAAAACCACATTCGAGTGCAATTTCGGTTAAATTACTTTCGTGCGATTGTATCAGCGAAAGCGAACGATTTATTTTAATTCGGCGCATGTATTCGCCTAAAGTACAGCCAAAATATTTCGGAAAATGTTTAGAAATCGTAATCGGATTTAAATTTAAAACCAATCCCAAATCATGCAGATTCGGGTTTTCGTTCCAGCAGTCATTCAGTAATTCCTGCAAACTCTTCACCCAAAACGGACTTTTCTCAAAACGTTCTAAATGATTTTGAGCATTCGAAATCTGCGAAAAAAGCATCGTAATCGTATCGGCAGAAAAAGTATCAGAAGTAAGCGTTTCTTTAAAAATCTTTAAAATTAAAAACTTAGTAAACGCCGAATTTTGAACCGATTTTTCGATCACAGCTTCAGATAGTTGAAGATCTTTCAGCAGATTTTCTTCAATTTCAATATTAATATTTCGGGACGGAAAAAGCGTATTTTGATTTAAATGCAGTTCGTCGCTGTGGTAAAATAATAACGAACCGGGACCTACGGTTTCGCTGAAATTTTTTCGTTTTTCGGTAGTTCCGCCTTTTAGGAAAAGCGTAATATGCGCATTATTGTGCGAGTGCCAGCCTTCGTAAACCTTGTTTTGATACTCGGTTTCGACAACCGCAATTCCCTGCTGGGTATTGAAGCTCTTTTTAGTATTGCCTAAGTATTTCTCTTTTTCGAGTTCGTACATTTTGGGGTTTATAGCGTGGCATTTCAACAGCCAAATTACTATTTATTTGCATATAAAATCAAAAAACATTTGATTGTAAACAGATTATGTTTTTATATAGTTTGTAAGGTTTTGAGGATTAATAAAAACATTGTATAAACATTAACTGTTAAATAATAGTTTATTTACCGAATATTTAATTTTTTTGTAACAAAAATATAATACAGGCTACTAATAAGTAACTATTTAAATCTTTTGATTATGTATAAAAATACGATGAAATCAGTTTTCGCGGCATCTGCTTTTTTAGTTGGTGTAAGCGGCTGTTTTGCGCAGGACATTTTGGTAAATTCCTTAAAGCTAAATGCGAGTGATAAAAGTAAAGAAGCTTTTAAATTCACTGAAGTAGTTAACTTAGGAACAACGTCGATTAAAAACCAGGGTTCATCAGGAACTTGCTGGAGTTATGCATCAAACTCATTTTTAGAGTCAGAAATGATTCGTTTAGGAAAACAGCCTGTTGAGCTTTCTCAGGTTTTTTCTGCAAGAAATGTGTATGTTGACAAAGGAGTAAATTATGTTCGTATGCACGGCGCGATCACTTTAGGTGACGGAGGTTCGCTGCACGATGTAATTAATATGTACAAAAAATACGGAACCGTACCAAGAGAAGTTTACACTGGTTTGAACTACGGAACGGATAAAAATAAATTCGCCGAAATGTCTGCACTTATCGAAGGTGTTTTGGCTGCGGTGGTTAAAAATCCAAACGGAGAGTTAACTCCAAACTGGCAAAAAGCGTATGCTGCTGTTATCGATTCTTATTTAGGAAAAGTGCCGGATAACTTCAACTACAAAGGAAAAAACTATACGCCGCAGTCTTTTGCTAAAGAAGTGGTAGGAATTAATCCTGACGAATATGTAGAAATGTCTTCGTTTACAACTTCTCCATATTACCAAAAAACAGTTCTTGCTGTGCCGGATAACTGGTCTTTAGATCAGGTTTACAACGTAAAAGTAAACGACATGACTGATGTTATCGACAATGCATTGAAAAAAGGATATACTGTTGCTTGGGCGACAGACGTAAGCGAGAAAAGCTTTAGCTGGAAAAACGGTGTGGCTTATGTGCCAACAAAGAAATTTGACGACATGACGGCTGAAGAAAAAGCAGATATGTTTAACGGACCAAAAGCAGAACCGGAAATTACTCCAGAAATGCGTCAGGCTGCGTTTGACAATTACGGTACAACAGACGACCACGGAATGCACATTATTGGTCTTGCAAAAGATCAAACCGGAAAAGAATATTATATCGTAAAAAATTCTTGGGGAGAAACAAACGACTACAAAGGTTTCTTGTTCGTTACCAAAAATTTCGTAAAATATAAAACAACTGCCTTAATGGTAAACAAAGGCGGAATTCCTGCTGAAATTGCTAAGAAGTTGGGAGTTTAAGGAGTTTTAAGGTTTTTAATGAAAATAGAAAAGCGCTGTGATCTTTGGATTACGGCGCTTTTTTGTTTTTGAAAGATTTTAAAATTTTCAAAGTATAAAACACATATTGATAGTAAATTACTTATTTTTATTTTTCAAAGATCTCTTATACTTATGAATAAATATAAAAAATGCATTAAAAGTTTTTTTATAAAACTAAAGAATTCAATTTTTGGTTTTTTTTTGAATTTCAAAAAATCTATTTTAAATAGTAGTTTTTATGTTTATTTAACCACTATTATTTCTAATTTCTTAAATAAGATAATTTGCTATTTTAAAAAGAAAAGGAATTCTTTTGATAGAAGTCTAGGATATCCGCTCTCTAAGAATCCTAACGGATTTGAAGATTTAACTCCTTCAATAATTGAAAATGAAAAAATTTATATCGATTCATTATATTGGGCTTTAACAAACTCCAATATTACGAATGTTGCACTTACAGGATCTTATGGTTCTGGAAAAAGTAGTATACTTAAGACTTTGAAAATTAAGCATAAAGAGTTTGATTATCTTAGTATTTCTTTGGCAACTTTTGAAGAACAAATCGATAATATTGATAATGAAAAACCAAAAACACTAGATGAAATAAATGAAAATAAAAAAAGAAGGGAAGAGCTAAATCAAAAGATCGAACTTAGTATTCTCCAACAAATGTTGTATTTGGAAAAAAGTATTAGTTTGCCAAACTCAAGATTTAAAAGAATTAGAAATCTTAAAAGTTATTCTTTGGTAATTTTCACTATTATAGGTTTCTTCGTTGCTTTGAGTTTTGCATATCTATTTTATCAAGATTTATTTAAAAAATTAATAATATTTTCTTCAATATCTAAAGAAAGTAAGGGTATACTAGAGTTAACCTCTTTGGCAATTTTTATTTGTGGGTCTTTATTTATTGTAAAAAGTTTTATTAAATCACTATATCATTTTAGGTTTGAGAAAATTAATCTAAAAGGTGACATTGAACTAAATCGAGAGATTGATAATAATTCCATTTTAAATAAAAACTTAGATGAGATTATCTATTTTTTTGAGAAAACTAATTATAATGTGGTTTTAATTGAAGATTTGGACAGATTTAAAGAACCTGAAATTTTTACTAAATTAAGAGAAATTAATTTAATACTCAATAACTCAAAACAAATTGGCAGGCACATAACATTTATTTACGCATTAAAAGACGAAATGTTTAAGGATGGGAATAGAACTAAATTTTTTGATTTTATAGTTCCAGTTATCCCTATAATAAACCCATCAAATTCTTATGATTTACTTCATGACAAACTAAAAAATGAAGGCATAAATGATCAATTATTAGATGATATCTCATTATATGTTGACGATATGCGATTACTTAAAAATATTGTAAATGAGTTTAAAATTTACAAAGAGAAGCTAACTATCATTGATTTGGATAAAAGTAAGCTTTTATCATTTATCATATATAAAAATAAATATCCGGAAGACTTCGCGAAATTGCATTATAATAAAGGTATGATTTACAGTGTGTTTAATGAGGATGAGCAAAAAATAAAACGAAAACAAATTCTTGATGAAGAAACAGAAATTAAAAGGATAAGATTAAAAATTGAGGAAATTAGTGATTTCGGAATTGACAGTATTGAAAATTTGCGTAGGCTGTACATATTAAAAATTATAGAGAATTTCCCTTCAAGTCAAAAAATAACGACTCTTAATTTAGATAAATCTTATCCATATAATGATGTTGAGCAACTAATCACTGATTCGGCATTTGAAAATTTGACAGATAGAAAATCTATTAATTATACTTATCAAAATTATGATTATAACTATAGAAGATGGGATAATATTAATGAAAACCTGTCTGTTTCTTTTAATGATATTGAAGAACAAATCGGAGCTAAACATTCTTATTTTGAAAGTAAATCTCTGATAAATGAAAATACAAAGGAATCAATTGATGTATTAAAGTTTGAATTGTTTAATTGTGAAAATAATATTAAAGTGATTAGAGATTACTCTATTCAAGAGCTAATTAGAGATTCTAGTAAAGGATTAAATAAAGAAATTATAAAGGAAGATATTTTGATTTATTTCTTAAGAAATGGATTAATTGATCAAGATTATTGGTATTATATTTCTTTATTTCATGAAACAGAAGATGGATTATCAAAGAATGATCAAAATTATATTTTAGGAATTAGAAATAACAAACCTCGTGAATTAACCTATAAATTAAATAATATTAAAAGAATTTTAAAGAAAATTAATGATGATTTTGATAAAGAAATTATATTAAATTTAGATTTAGTCGAATATATATTTGAGAAAAAAAATAATGAGACAATCAAGGAATTGTTTTCTTTATTTCAATCGACATCCGTTTTAAAAACGAGCTTCATTAAATTATATATAAATCAAGGAAAGAATATTGATTTGTTTATAGAAAAAATAGCTGGAGTTTGGTCTGGATTTTGGGATTATATTGAAGCTGATAACTTTTATTTAATTGAAAAAAAAGATAAAATCTTAATAAGACTTTTACAGAATCTTAAAGGCCAAAATCTTATTAAACAAAATAGTAAAGGGAATCTTTTAAAATATATATCAAATAAAACGAATTTTCTAATCTTAATGGAGAATGATAATGTAGACACGGAGAAAATTATTGAGAATTTGGTTTCATTAAAAGTGAAATTTATAGATTCTTTAGAAATTGGAAAAAATAAAAGTTTATTTAACTTGATTTATGAGAACGATTTATATGAATTAAATGAAACTATGATTGAATTTGTTTTTAAAAATAAAGCGGAAGATGTTAATGATTTAAAAGTTTCAAATTACAGTACAATTCAAAATTCACAATTAGATTTATTAAAATTATACGTTGAAAATAATATTGAAAAATACATTTCAAATGTTTTTCTTTCAATTGAAACTAACACTAATGAAACAGAATTAGGATTGGTGAAGTTATTAAACAATCAAATTCTAAAAACGGATATTAAATTAAAAATTATTGAAGATCAAAATATAAAAATTTCTACTTTTTTAAATCTGCAATTTTCTGTTTGGCCTTCACTACTTGCTTTGGATAAAGTAGAACCTACTTGGGATAATTTAATTAATTATTCATTAAAATATGAGTTTGATGAATACTTAATTTTATTCTTGAACAATTTGAAAAATGCAGAGAAAATATCTAAACTTAAAATCAATGACTCTAAATTTGACGATTCCACAAAAAATAAATTTACTCGAGAAATACTGGAAAAAGATGAATTAAATGAGAATTCATATTTCTTAATTTTAGATAGTGTAACACAAAATTATAATGAATTAAATTTAGAAGAAATTAATGATATAAAAATTCAAAAGCTGATCGAGAAAAAAATTATTGCCTTTAGTAAAGAAAATTTTGATTTAGTAAAAGAGGCTTCACATGATAATATACAACTTGTATTAGTAGAGTTAAATTTTCGTGAGTATTTAAAAGTTAGGGATGAATTTTTATTTGAATTAATTGAATATGAATATCTATTAAAGTCAGATAAATTATCTTTGGATAATAAAATTGATTTGATTTATGAATTAGATGCTACAAGTCTTGATGTGGGAGTAAGTAATATAGTTGCAGAAATACTTTCAGTAAATAAAATGATTAGCATAGATTATGAATTTTTGCTAGAATTAATTACGAATAGCAAGAATGTTAGAAATAAAATATTGTTGTTCAATAAGTATTTTACTTTGTTTAAGAATAATATTGAGTCTCTTGAAAGTGTTTTGGTTAAATTAGGTAATCCGTATTCTGAAATTACTCAAAAATGGAAAGAGATTAAATTTACAAAGAACGATTTAAATACTGCTTTTATAAATAATTTAAAAAGTATTAGATATACTAATATTTCATCAGACAAACTTGAAGATAACTATATTAAAATTGTAACTAAGAGAAAATAATTAAAAAACAGGAGCAATAATTATTAATAAAAAATAAAAAAGAGGTTCTACTAGAGCCTCTTTTCATTAGAATATATTTTAAAAATAGAAATTTCTACTTCCCTTTCAACAATTTCTCCAAATACTCAACCTTATCTTTTTCAGCCTGAACCAAACGTTCGAAAAGCTCAACCATTTTATCAAGTGGATTGAAATTACAGTTATATGCATTTCCATTGACAACATTGCTTTCATGATAAGTATTTCCAATAATATTTAAAACCGCTTCTTCAGAGAAATTTTTAATTCCTTCAACAGTTACGCCTAATATTTCGGCAATTGCCTGAAGTTTTTCATCATCAATTGTTTCGCTGTTTTCAATA
>NZ_LIAC01000018.1:0-120665 GCF_002210235.1 Flavobacterium sp. NLM | reverse complement strand
TGTTCCTACGGAACAAAGAGATATAACTTGTTGTTTTTTGATATCCCGTTATCATTCCATAGGAATGTTTCGTTGGTAGATAAAATAAAGGTCAGCCACATTTACGTTCCGTATGAACGTTTGATATGCCAGATTATTAAAAACGATGTCAAAATCAAACGTTCCTACGGGACGTAACGATTATAACAATATATTTTTCTACCGACGATATGTTCCTACGGAACAAAGAGATATAACTTGTTATTTTTTGATTTCCCGTTATCATTCCATAGGAATGTTTCGTTGATAGATAAAAATAAAGGTTAGCCACATTTAGGTTCCGTAGGAACGTTTGATATGCCAGATTATTAAAAAACGATGTCAAAATCAAACGTTCCTACGGAACGTAAACGATGATAACAATATATTTTTCTACGACGATATGTTCCTACGGAACAAAGAGATATAACTTGTTATTTTTTCATATCCCGTTATCATTCCATAGGAATGTTTCGTTGGTAGATAAAATAAAGGTCGTCGCATTTACGTTCCGTAGGAACGTTTGATGTGCCCGATTATTAAAAAACTATGCAAAAATCAACGTTCCTTCAGAACATAAACGATGATAACAATATAATTTTTCTACCGACGAGATGTTCCTATGGAACAAAGAAATATATAAAATAAAAAAAGCCTGTAAACATTACGTTTACAGGATTTTTAATATATGTTATAAAACAAATTTTCTAATTCGTTCCCGCAGCAATTTTATCTACAAGAAATGATAATTCTCCAGAAACTGGTTTAATTAATTGCATCGGGTACAGTGTTGGATTAAATTCTCCGGTTGTTACTTCTTTTAAAGCATTTATTTTTTTCTCTCCAAAAGCAACTACGACGATTTTCTCCGCTTTATTAATTAACGGTGCAGTCAGCGTAATGCGATACATTTTTTGAGGAGCTAAATAATAAGCATCAACCCATTTAGTTTGTTCGTTTAATACCGCTTCACCAGGGAAAAGAGAAGCCGTATGTCCGTCATCTCCCATTCCTAACAAGATAAGGTCAAATTTTCCTTCATCACCTAAAACAGTTCTAATAGACTGCTCGTAAGTAACAGCAAAATCTTCTGGAGTAACACCATCTTTGTACATTTCAAAAATGTTTTCTGCCGGAATAGAAACGTGGCTTAATAATGTTGCGTAAGACATTTTTGCATTACTCAAATCATCATTTAGCGGAACCCATCGCTCATCACCCCAAAATATAAAAACTTTACTCCAGTCAATTTTTGTTTTGTAAGCATCAGAAGCTAATAACTTGTAAATTCCTGCAGGAGAAGAACCTCCGGTAAGAACAGCTGTAAATTTGCCTTTTTCTGCAATAGCTTTTTGAGCTGATTCCACAAAAAGGTCCGCTGCTTTCGTATTAATTTCTTCTGTTGTATTATAAATCTGTATCATTTAAAACTTCTTCTTTTGTTTGTGTATTCGGAATCCATTTGTGTCCTTGGCGGGCCAACAATTCGTCAGCTTCTTCAGGTCCCCAGCTTCCTGCTTTGTAATTAGGAAAACCAATTGGCGCCGTAGTTTTCCATACTTGTTGAATCGTATCAATAGCATCCCAGGCTTCTTCTACCTGATCCCAACGCATAAATAGGGTAGGATCTCCTAACAATGCATCTGCAATTAAAGTTTCATAAGCTTCCGGAGACATAGTAGAACAAGCGAAATAGTCAAATACCATTTCCGCTGGTCTTAACGAAAGCGAAAGCCCCGGTTTTTTAGTCATAAACTGCAATTTAATATCCATTGCAGGCTGAATATTGATAATCAATCGGTTTGGTGTCATTCCTTCTTTTCCATAAGAAAATGCAGAGTGCGGCACTGGTTTAAACTGGATAATAATAGAAGATTGTTTTTCTTCCATTCTTTTTCCAGAACGCAGATAAAACGGAATTCCTTGCCATCTCCAGTTGTCCAGATAAATTTTCATTGCCACATAAGTTTCTGTATTAGAATCTGGTGCAATTCCTTTATCCTCACGATATCCCGGAACCGGAACTCCTTTTATTTCTCCTGCACCATATTGACCTCTTACAATATAATGATCTACTTCTTCCGGTTTGATTCGGCGAATTGATTTTAAAACATCGGCTTTACGATTACGAATATCATCGGCATTTAATGAAGCAGGCGCTTCCATAGCCGTCATACATAAAATTTGAAGCAAATGGTTCTGAATCATGTCTTTTAATGCACCAACACCTTCGTAGAATCCGCCTCGTTCTTCAACGCCGACTTCTTCAGCCACGGTAATTTGGACAAAATCAATAAAATTACGGCTCCATAAAGGTTCAAACATTGAATTTCCAAAACGGAAAGCCAAAATATTCTGAACCGTTTCTTTACCTAAATAATGATCAATTCTGTAAATCTGTTCTTCTTTGAAAGTTTCAGAAAGCATTTCGTTCAATTCAATCGCAGAAGCTTTATCGTAACCAAAAGGTTTTTCGATAATGATACGATCTTGTTTCGGATTTGCCGCAAGTCCAATCTTTTTAATATTGCTTGAAATTGTCGAAATGAAAGAAGGCGTAATCGAAAGATAGAAAAGACGATTAGCACGTTCACCAAAAGCCAGATCAAAACTGTTGATTTTTTCGTTTAATCCGATATAAGATTCTTCTTTGTCAATATCAAGACTGTGATAGGTTATGTGCGAAAGAAATTTTTCAGTTTCAGGATCAGAAATTCCTTTTCTTCTTGAAAAAGTATTTAGGTTTTCTAATACATAACTGCGAAAATCTTCATTGGTTTTTTCTGCTCTACCAAGAGCAATAATCTGAAACTTTTCAGACATACGTCCGTCAAGGTACAGATTTTGAAAAGCGGGAAAGAGCTTTCTCTTTGCTAAATCTCCGGTTCCTCCAAAAATCACGATGATTGTTGGATTCTTAAGTTTATTTTTAGTCATTGTGTGTAGTTGTGTTGCTTTAAGTTGCTTATTCAGACCATTGTGTATGGAAAACTCCTTCTTTGTCGATACGTTCGTAAGTATGCGCTCCGAAGAAATCACGCTGCGCCTGAATTAAATTTGTTGGCAGATTTGCAGATCTGTAAGCATCAAAATAAGCTAATGAATTCATTAATCCCGCCACAGGTAATCCTTTTTGAACAGCAAACTGAACAGCAGTTCTCATTCCTGCCTGATTCTCTGATAATTTTGAAGCGATTCCAGCATCCAAAAGCAAGTTTGGTAAATCTGATTTAGTAACATATGCTTTTCTGAAATCTTCTAAAATAGTCGCACGAATGATACAGCCGCCGCGCCAAATTTTAGCAACAGTTTCTAAGTTTAATCCGTAATTGTATTCTTTAGAAGCGGTGTGAAGCTGAGCCAATCCTTGTGCATAAGTCACAACGATAGAAAGGTATAATGCCGATTTTAAGGCAGCAATTGCTTCACTTGTATTTACATTACTTTCAGCAGCGTTCCAAACTAATTTTTTAGCCGCTTCAATTCTTTCAGGTTTGGTTTTAGACATATCGCGCATGTTAACCGCAGCGTCGATAGTTGGAACCGGAACCTGCAAATCCATTGCGTTTTGCGAAGTCCATTTTCCTGTTCCTTTAGATTTTGCCCAATCTGAAATTTTATTGATTAACAGACTTCCGTCTTCATCTTTTTGTTTCAGAATTTTTCCGGTAATTTCGATCAAATACGATCTAAGATCATCCGTTTGGTTCCACTCTTCAAAAGTTTTCTGAATCGTTTCATCATCCAGATTATAACCTCTTTTCATAAGGTCATAAATCTCAGAGATCAACTGCATGATTCCGTATTCAATTCCATTGTGAACCATTTTTACATAGTTTCCGGCAGAACCATTTCCTAAATATTCGACACAAGGTTCACCGTCTACTTTTGCTGCAATCGCTTCAAAAATAGGACGAAGTCTTTCATATGCTTTTTGATCACCTCCCGGCATCATTGCAGGACCGAAACGAGCGCCTTTTTCTCCGCCAGAAATTCCCATTCCGAAGAAGTGGATTCCTTTTTCAGATAATTCTAGAAATCTTCTGTCAGTATCCGTAAAAAAAGTATTTCCGCCATCGATTATAATATCTCCTTTATCTAAATGCGGTAATAAACTTGCGATTGCGCTGTCAACCGGTTTTCCCGCAGGAACCAATAACATAATCGCTCTTGGCTGTTGAATAAGCTCTACAAAATGCTTCACATCTGTAGTTGCTTCAATTGTATGATCAGAATCGGCTTCTTGTTGAAGTGAGTTGACTTTTTCAGTGTCTAAGTCTAAACCTGCAGCCGCAAAGTTATGGCTTGCAATATTTAAAAGTAGGTTACGACCCATTACGCCGAGTCCTACAATTCCAAAATCAAATTTGCTCATAGTTTTTAATTAACTAAATTATTAGAAGTATGTTTTTGCAGCAAAAAGTAAGAGAAAGTATGGTAATTCTTTTTCAATCAATGTTTTGCAGAAAAACAAAGTTTATTTTAATCTTACATTTTAAAATGTAGACCGCTAAGTTAGAGAAAAATGCTGAAACAATAGGAGTAAAATAGTTCACTTTTAGGGTATATTGTGATACTTTTTTAAGTGTTGAAATTAAACTTATTTTGAGTTTTAAGTCCGTTTGAAAATCAAAACAAAAGTTGTTCGTTATTTTACAATTTTCCGCTCAAAGGAATGAATTACTTTGAGAAAAAATTATTTAAGATGAAAAGAGCACTTATTTTAAACGGATTACTGCTGCTTACCTTTTGGTGTAATGGGCAAAACTCAAATTCTGAATTGAAAAACGTCAGAAAGATTATAGAAGCAAGCAACGCAATTTATGCAGATCTCGCTAATAAAAACGACGGATCAATTCTAACAAGGTATACTGATGATGGCTGTTTGTACCCGCCCAATGCATCTCCTATATGCGGAAGCGAACAAATTGCAGCGTTCTTTAAAGATGGTCCAAAAGTACAGGTTAAGTTTACCATTCAAAATTTATATGGAGATGGCAAAACAGCTGTAACAGAAGAAAGTTATTATGAAATGACTGATCTGGAAGGTAAAAAATTAGACGATGGAAAAGTGATTGTTATTTGGAAGAAAACAAAAGACGGCTGGAAAATGCACCGCGATATGTTTAGCAGCAACCATTCTGCAAAATAAATCTAGAAACCAACATTGACAGCTTCTTGAAAATCGGTTCCATTTTTTATTAACGAAGCTCTTGATGCAAAAGGAGTAATGCCTGTAAATTTTTTAAACTCTTTTATAAAATGTGCCTGATCATAATATCCGCAGTCGTAGGCTATAGTAGTTAACGATTCAGAAGTATTAAGAACTAAATGCAGGCTTTTGTTAAATCGTATTACAGAAGTAAATGCCGAAGGACTTATTCCAATATTGGACAAATAAAGTTTTTGAATATATCTTTCCGATAATCCCGAATGCTTTGCCATTGCAGGCAGGTCTAGCGAATTAGTAACAAAAAGATTTTGACTGAGATCTTGAAGCATCGATACTTTCTTTAATCGGGTTTCGTTTTTTTTGAGCTGCTGCAGAAAGTGATTTTCTAAAATATTGATTTTGGAGGCAAGACCATCTGCCTCCATTATTTTTTCATACAATTCCCTATTTTCAACTTGTGCGACATCGTACATATCGGTTGCATAATTTGTAAATTCTGATAATGGATCAGAGAAAAACAACGCACTCGCATGCGGATAAATTCGCGCAATAAGTACCGAAGTTCCTTTTGCAACCGAAAGTCGGGTAGGAAGGGTTAAATGTCCAAGAAGTTCAATCGCCGGAGTATCTTTTCGTCTGCCATTAATAATAGTAGCCGCCATCCCTTCTGAAATATTGATAATGAAATCTACATAACCGCTTGGATAAAACACTTCATTGTTTAGATCTTTTTCGATCGTAACAACAGTATAATTTTTTATATATGGCGCTAAGCTGGCGGAAGGTAAAATCTGCATCTGATTTGTCTTAATTCTGAAATTAATTTGTTGACTTATAGCGGATTCTAAATTAAAAATAAATTTGATAAAATGAACGAAACGGTTACCGGAATTGCGCAAGGAAATATGGTTTGGCTGGTGATTCCGTTTAGTGTTATTATTTCCTGGATGTACACTTCATTCGGACAAGTAGGAGAGAGCACCGAAATCCTTTTGAAGGAAATGCTAATGATGTGCCTATTTCGCAAATATCTAGGAGTTTTTTATTTAGTTAAATAATTGTTTTATATAATTCTGAATATGAAATAACGAGATCGCTAAGTGTAAATCCACGATTTAAACCACTAGGATTAGGTAATATCCAAACCTTAGCTCCGCAAAAATCTTCTGATTGTAATCCCCACGTGATTTGCTTTTTACCAGAAAAAGCTTTGTAAGCTGCTTTACCAAGAAAAGCAATATATTTAGGTTGGAACTTTTTTATCTTTTTTCTGAAAATTTCAATAGAATCATCAAATTCTTCTTTTAAAAGTTGATCTGCACGAGAAGTTGCTCTTGCTACTGCAGTAGTCAGACCATATCCAAGATTTAAAATGTCAATATCGTTTATAGCTTCTATTTGATGTGGAGTAAAACCAGCCTGATGTAATACCTTCCAAAATCGATTGCTTCTTCCCGAAAAATGATGTCCATCTGCTGCTGATTTTAAACCGGGATTAATTCCGCAAAAAAGTACAGTGAGATCTTCTTTAATAATATCAGTTAACATTTATGAAATTCAAATCAGTTAATTATAAGTTTTAAAATATCAATGACTTTATATAAGATTTTTGATAACAACAAAGTTAATTAAAGATTTATGTTTTTACACGTTAAAGCCTTATTATAATGGGCTAAAGAAATATTTTTATATAAAAAAGGCTGTCTTATAATTGAATAGTTAGACACTTTAAAAAGTTATTTTCGAGGTACTGGGTTACAATTAATCTTTATATTTGATAATTAAATTAATAAAATGAGCGAAAAAACTAAACCGTATGCCTTAATAACCGGCGCCAGCAAAGGCATTGGAAAATCTATTGCTTATGAATTGGCTAAACAAGGTTATCCATTATTGCTTGCTGCTAGAAGTGAAGAGGAATTAAAAGCATTATCAAATGATCTTCAAGTTAAATACGGCATTAATGCTTTTATTTTATCAATTGATCTTTCGATAAATGGTGCATCGCAAAAAGTAACAGATTGGATAAAAATGAATAACTATCCAGTTGAGATTCTGGTTAACAATGCGGGTTATGGTGTGTGGGGCAATTTTAGTCAGTCTTCTCTAACGGATCAGCTTGGTATGATGCAGCTTAACATGAATGTAGTTGTAGAACTTTCTCATTTATTAGTACCCATACTTTCACAAGAAAAACAAGCTTACATTTTAAATATATCGAGTACTGCTGCCTATCAGGCCGTTCCTACGCTGGCTGTTTATTCGGCTACAAAAGCTTTTGTTTTATCGTTTACTCGTGCTTTGCGTTTTGAACTTGCCAAAACTTCAATTTCAGTAACCTGTTTTAGTCCAGGTCCGGTTGATACTGGTTTTGCTGCAAGAGCTGGTTTAAGTGCTTTAAACAAAATGGCTGAAAAGTTTAATATGCAGCCAGATGAAGTGGCAAAAATGGCAGTAAAAGCCATGTTCAGCAAAAAATCAGAAGTTATTCCGGGTTTTACAAATATTATTTCAGTCTACGCCAATCGCATACTACCAAAGGCTTTTATCGAAAAAACGGCAGCCGGGATTTATAAAATTTAATTTTTTTTCGAAAAAAATATAAAAATATTCTTTGGAAAAGAGAAAATATATATTATGTTTGTATTAAATTCTACTAATTCTATAGAGTATGTCAGATAAAAGAAAAAATATGTTTAATTTTCCTAAAGGTCGAATGTACAAAAACATGCTAATGTATTGTTGTTGCTGTTGTTGCAATCTTTTAGATAAAATTACAAACATTATTATTTCATTTATTAAATCTATATTATCATGGGATCTTCTTATAAAACCTTTACCCTTACTGAGCAATTAACTAATGAGCAAATTGCCTTTTTTAACGAACATGGCTTTATCCATTTCAAAAAATTTATAAATCCGGAAACGGTTTCATCCATCATTGATGCCTCTAAACAAGTCGAGCAAAAATGGATTGAAAACGATCTTCAAAAAATAAACGGTGTTCCAATTAAATATGGAAAAGATTTAGATGGCTCTGCCATTGTGCAGCGTTTTGCTTTTATTAATCAACATCATCAAACCTTAAGTGGTCTTTTACTTGATCCAAGATTTAATGGTTTATTACCATTGGCAGGCGATGGCGCAAGATTAGGCACAGAAGAAAAAGACGGAATGGTTTTCAATCATTATATCAACGGACCCGAAAGTAAGTTTACTAAAATGGGCTGGCATACAGATGGTTTGAGAGATATTTTTTATGGTGGAAAATTAAACCCAATGCTAAATGTGGGTATTCACTTAAGCACTTTAAAACCTGAAAACGGCGGACTTAAAATTATTCCGGGTACTCATAAGCAGAGTATTTATCAAATGCTTTTCCGTAAAAAATACTTTTTAGATAATAAACCCGATCCACAGGAAGTTTCCATCACTCCGGAAGCTGGAGACTTAACCATTCACGATGGACGTTTGTGGCACAGAGTTGCAGAATCATCTATCCGTGGCGAAGAAAGTAGAAGAAGGGTTATTTATATTCCAATTATAGCAGGAAAATACGCTCCTAAAAACGAGAACAGTCCAACGGTTTTTTATCAACGTTTTGCAGGTATTGTTAAATAATTATGCTGTTTGTTATCGCATTTAGTTATCTGGTTAGATCAGGTAAGCTAAAAAGTGCTACCGATTTTTTTAAAAATACACAAAGAAAAATAAAGTTAAAAATTATAAGCTAGAAGTGGTTATACTTTCTGGCTTATAAATACTGGGCTAATAATGGGAAAAGAAACACAGGTTGAAGATTATACTATAATTGCACAAAGAACATTTTCAGACCGTAAGCGAACTAATATCTTAAAAAGAGCAGAACAGCTAACGATTGTATTTTTGCTTCCAAAAGTGCCTAAATTCATTTCGCCAAACTTGCTCACTTTAATTGGTACACTTGGTTCGGGATTAGTTTTTTTAGCTTTTGTTTTAGGAATTTATTTAACAAATTGGTATTTGCTTTTGGGTATTATCGGTTTGGGTATAAATTGGTTAGGCGATTCTTTAGATGGAAGACTGGCTTATTACAGAAATATTCCGCGCCGTTGGTATGGTTTTGCACTCGATATTATTGCCGATTGGATTGGTATTGTACTTATAGGTTTTGGTTACTACATTTATGCTGAAAATGGCACACAAGTATTAGCCTTTGCTTTTGTCGCATTGTATGGCTGGTCAATCATCATCAGCCAGTTGCGCTACAAAATTACAAATGAATACAGTATAGATTCCGGCTTTGTTGGCCCAACCGAGCTTCGATTTATTATTGCTTTAATTTTAATTGCAGAAGTTTTATTTCCCGGATCAATTACCTATTTGGCTGGCTTAATAACTATTTTGTTATTTATAATCAATACCATAGATAGCTTTAAACTTTTAAAGCTGGGCGATTTAAAAGATAAAACCCAAGGCTGAAATGTTTAAGAAAAAATCTATTTTCACTTTTCTACAAGCACAAGTTGCGGCATTTGTAGGCGGCATTACCGATTATGGTTTAATGATTCTATTAACAGAAGTATTTAAACTGCATTTTACCTTTTCTATTTTAAACTCCGGAACCGTTGGCGCGATTATCAATTTCAGCATCAATAGATTTTGGGTATTTAAAAATCAATCTGGTTATAGCAGCCACATCAATAGTCAGCTTTTTAAATTTGCGTTGGTTGTATTGGGAAGCATTTCCTTAAAATCATTCGGCACGCTTATTTTGCAAAAATCATTTCAAATCGATTACAGAATCGGGAGATTAATCACGGATAGTTTTGTTTCTTATGGATTTAATTATCCACTAATTAAGTATTGGGTTTTTAAGACAAACGAAAAACAGAACGCAATCGAATCAAATTAAATTAATCCGTTGCGTGCAATTATTTTAACACATAGAAACTAGATTTAGGACGCTTAAAAAAGGCGTTTCACTTGTTTAAAATAAACATAGCTAGCTATGTGTTAGAAACTAGTTTCTTTTTTATATTCTTTTTTACGCATCTAACAACTATGTTTCTATGTGTTAAAAAATTGCACGCAACGGGTTTAAATTAGTATATATGCATCTTGTTATGAATAAATTATCATTTAAATATTTTACAAAATCACTAATCGTTATAACGATCTTAGTAAATATAATTTCTGGAAATCTATTGGCGCAATCGAAAAATCCATCACCATTAAATTTTCCTACTCCTAAAAATATAGATAATATGCTATTTTATATTCAGCGAGACCCAAATATAAACACTGCTATTTATGCCATAAACTATCAGGAAAATGGAAAAATAAACAAAAGCAATCCTATAAAAGCATATTGGATTCGATATGCCGAGAAAGGAGAAAAAAAGGATTTTAGTTATGTACAACGCAAATTTGCCTACGGAATAGAAAGTAAAACGGTAAATAATGAAGAGTTTGAGTTTCAATTTGTATCGTATAAAAAATTACCCTTAACCTTGAAAAAGTTAGATTCAGATCAAAAATATCATGTTTTTGTAAATGTAAATCAGAAAAAAATACAGGTTGAAAAAATATTTGTGCGCATTGAAGGAGGTTCTTTTTGGCTGCCAAATGTAAAGTATGCCGAAGTTACCGGAATTGATGCTTCATCAAATAAAACAATTACTGAAAGGATGTTGTTGTAATGAGATGGCTATATATTTATTTCATTTAATAATAAACCCGATTCAACCAATTTGAATCGGATTTATTGTGATTTAAAACAAATCAATAAATTGAAGCAATTATCAATAGTCATGCTTTATAAGGTAACTATCAATTACCATGTCAAAAATATTATCTTCAATTACAAGCCGAAGTTACCGGAATTGAAACCCGCAACGATAGCGCAGATTTGTAATCTGTGCCCGCAAAGTAATTTCTTCAAAACATAAATAAAAAGATTAAAATTTTCCGTTATACTTTTTATTTTTGTAAGAAAAAAGGCGTGTCAACAAAATACAAAGCAACAACAACTGAGGAAGCATATTTTATAACTATAACTGCTGTAGGATGGATAGATATATTTACAAGACTAAATCAGAAAAATATTTTAATAAATGCTTTAAAATATTGTCAGGAAAACAAAGGTTTGGAAATTTATGCTTACTGTATTATGAGCAGTCATATTCATTTGATTTGCAAAGGGACGAATGGTTTTGTATTATCTGATATTATTAGAGATTTTAAAAAATTTACATCAAAAAAAATAATACAAACTATAATAAATGAACCTGAAAGTAGAAGAGAATGGATGCTTGAATATTTTCAAAAATCATGTGAACATTTAAAAAAGGATCAGAATTATAAAGTTTGGCAAAATGGTTACCATGCAGAACATATTTATAGCAATAAGTTTATTAAGCAAAAAATAGATTACATCCATAATAATCCTGTAAAAGATAAAACTGTTAATTCGGCTGAAGATTATTATTTTAGTTCGGCAAGGAATTATTCCAACTTAGAAAATGATTTAGATGTTGTTTTGTTATACTTATTTTAAAATACTCAACTGCTGTCTTGACTTAGCTTGTGGGCACAGATTGCAAATCTGCGCTAACGGTAACGAGTAACGGGTATGCACAACGATAGCGCGGAAATTCTTTCCGTGCCCGTTCCTATATTAATAAAAACTGTTTTTCTTTTTTAAATCTGTCAAGATATACTTTGCGGGCACGGATTACAAATCCGCGCTATCGGGTATCGGGGTAAAATACGTATAGATAAACCATAAAAAACCGATTACTCGGATATGCACAACGATAGCGCGGAAATTCTTTCCGTGCCCGTACCTATATTAATAAAAACTGGTTTTATGCTCAATAAAAATTAAAAACAGGTATTTATACTTTATGAATTTATTTATTAAAGAAGTATTTTGCCTTTTATACAGTTACGGAAAACCGTAAAGTAAAACAATGAAGGTTTTGTATGTTTGGTATTGGACATTGATCAGGCTGGAACTATATAGCTTTTAAAATTGGTAGTTGAAATCATTTTATGGAGGGAATAAGTAAGTTGGGCATAATCTTAATTACGAAATCGTAAATAAATTAAAAAGATATGGCAAAAAAGAAGTTTTACGTTGTTTGGGAGGGTAGAAAAATTGGAATATTCGAAACGTGGGATGAATGTAAGGAAAGTATCCATGGTTTTAATGGTGCCAAATATAAATCTTTTCAATCTTTAGAATTAGCAAAGCAAGCGTATTCAGAAGAATATGATAACTATAAAGGCAAGACATTTTTTGAATCCGAGTTATCTGAAGAAGAATTAAAATTGATCGGTGCACCTATTTTAAAAAGTATCTCTGTAGATGCAGCCTGTAGTGGTAATCCAGGTTTAATGGAATATCAAGGAGTTGAAACTGAAACTAAAAGGGTAATTTTCAAACAAGGTCCTTTTAAAGATGCATCAAATAATATGGGTGAATTTTTAGCTTTAGTACACGCATTGGCACATATGAAAAAAAGCAACGATATACGTCCAATTTATTCTGATAGCAAAATAGCAATATCTTGGATTAGAGATAAAACTTCCAGAAGTAATATTCAAGAAACAGAAAATAATAAAGAAGTTTTTGAACTTATGGAACGCGCAGAAAAATGGCTAATCTCAAATGAATTTACCAACAAAATATTAAAATGGGAAACAAAAGCTTGGGGTGAAATTCCAGCTGATTTTGGTAGAAAATAACTAAAACCTAAATCCAACAGCAGATCGCTCGTCTATGCACAACGATAGCGCGGAAATTCTTTCCGTGCCCATTCCTATATTAATGAAAACTGGATTTTCTTTTTTAAATCTGTCAAGATATACTTTGCGGGCACGGATTACAAATCCGCGCGATCGGGTTGCAAATCTGCGCTAACGGTTAACGGTAACGGGTATGCACAACGATAGCGCGGAAATTCTTTCCGTGCCCGTTCCTATATTAATAAAAACTGATTTTCTTTTTTTAAATCTGTCAAGATATACTTTGCGGGCACGGATTACAAATCCGCGCGATTGGGGCTATGCACAACGATAGCGCGGAAATTCTTTCCGTGCCCGTTCCTATATTAATAAAAACTGGTTTTCTTTTTTTTAAATCTGTCAAGATATACTTTGCGGGCACGGATTACAAATCCGCGCGATCGGGTTTTAAGTAATATAATTATTATTTATTAATCAATTTCTCAAGCCTCACCATCATTTCATCTTTCTCTTTCAACATTCGCTCATATAAAGCAATCTTTTCTTCATGTAGTTTGATCAATTGATCAATTTGATTAACAGTAGAATTGTAAAATACAGATGCAGGTTGTTGACAATTATCAAAAGTATTAGAAATAATATTAATCGCCTGTTCTTCATCAAAATTCTGAAAAGCTTCAACAGGAATTTTTAATACAGCAGAGATTTGTTTCAGCAAATTTTCTTCAATTACATCTTTTTGCTCCAGTAAAGAAATTTTCTTTTGGTTCCAGTCTTCACCTAAATCATAAGCTAACCCTTCCTGCTTTATGTTAAGCATTTCTCTGAAACGTTTTACGTTTCTTCCCTGATGTATTTTCTGTTCCATAATGAATATCAATTTCTAAAGGCTCAAAGTTAAAGCCATTTGGATAAAAAATCCTGAATTTCAAAGATAAAAAAATATACAATAAAACATCGTTTTTGTCAGATATTATGCCAGTTATATTTTACTCCAATGTTTCGGGTATTATATCAATTTTTAAAAAGCAAAAATTAGAAAATGACTTATTTTATTAAGGTTTAACAAAAAAAAGCCTGTAAACAATAAGTTTACAGGCTTTTTTGTGGAGTCGCCGGGAATCGAACCCGGGTCCAAACAAGCAACTAAAGAGCTTTCTACACGCTTATTTCCTGATTAGATTTTCGATGTTAAGCTAGGCCAGAAACAGCCACCGAACACTTATCTTCTTAAGTTTCGAAACCCACCCGAAGCTCATGGATTTCTAGGTTTATTTTTACGGTTCCCCTTGACGGAACGCCACAAACCAAGGCTTTCCAGGAGAATCCAGCTTCTCTACCTTGTAGAGACGTGGCGCAATCTTACTATGATTCGGATTATGCAGCTAAAGCGTAATTATTTTCGCCGTGTAAAAGTTTGAGATCTTATATTTACGAGCAAGGTCTCAATGCTCGACGTGCTTACTGTTCAATTCGACTTGCTGTCAAAACCAGTCGACCCCAAAAATGAGTCTGCAAATTTAGAGTATTTGAAATTACTTTCTACTAAAATTTTCAGAAAAATTCGAAAGTCAAAAGTCGAAAGTTGTAAAGTTTTTAAAGTATTTGACTTTAAGACTTTTGACTTTCGAATTTATGACTATTTTATTCTTCGTCTTTAAAATTAAAAGGATAATCTCCAAAAATTGGAGCTAATTTGCGAACAGCATAAGTGTTTCTTGTCATTTTGTTAGACAACGCAATAATGGTAACATTCTCTTTCATTAGAGTAATGTAAGATGAGGTATTGCCATGCCACCAGCCATTATGGAAATAATAGTTTTGACCCGTTTCCCAATTAATCATTCTAATTCCCAAACCGTAATTTTTAGTTCCTTTACGCTCGTTGCTGTAACCCGTGTAAACTTGTTTTAATAATTCAGGTTTCAAGAAATCAGGAGATTGTCTTGCGCGGTCAAATTTTAAAAGATCTCGTACTGTCGAAAAAACATTTTTATCTCCGTAAACATTGTCCAGATAATCAAAACCAATTTCTACACCATTTCCTTTATATGATGGAACAATCGTTTTTCTGTCTTTGTCATCGTCAAAAACATACGTATGCGTCATTCCTAAAGGTTTAAAAATCATTTGAGACATTGCTTCTTTATATTTCAAGCCGGTAATTTTTTCAATGATAAGTGCCAGCATTGCATAATTAGTATTGCAATAGCTGAAACGAGTTCCGGTTTTAGATTCTAAACCAATATCTTTAGTTGCCAAAAGATTTAAAATATCCTTATTTGTCAACTGATTATGTCTGTCCCAAACTGATTTATCGTGATCAGTAAAATAAGCATAATTACGCATTCCGGTGCGATGGCTTAAAAGCATTCTAATTGTGCAGTCTTCGTATGGAAACGTTTTTAAAATTGTATTTACTTTTTGGTCTAAATCTATTTTACCCGCATTCACCAATTTTAAAATGGCTGTTGCCGTTAATACTTTACTTACAGAGGCAATTTGCACAGGAGTTTCGGCAGTTATTTTAGTTCCTTCATTTTTATTGGCAAAACCATTGTATTTTTCATAAATAATCTGACCATTTCGGGCAACTAAAAAGCTTCCGTTCATGCTGTTGTTGGGCCAGTTTTTATAATAAAAATGATTTATTCTGCCAATTACTGAATTTTTATAAGCCTGAGAAATTTTCTTTTCAGGACCTAACGGCTTCATTTTAGGTAATGTATCTTCGACTGTAGGAGTAGTAGCTGTTTTTGTTTTATTGTCATTACCACAAGAGCTTAAAACTAATACTGAGAAAAGTATTTGTGGTATCTTTGTTTTTTTAAGGAAAATCATTTGCATCGTTCTTTAAAAACAAATATATCGAATTCAATTTTGTTGTATTCTCAGTTTTTGATGGTTTAAAAACGTCTTTTTAACATAATTTTAAGAACTGTTTTTTTTATTTCTTTGTTTTTCAGCTACTAACGGTTTTTAAACATTCTAAATAGTAAATTAGAAACAAAAATTTAACTATATTTGTTATATTTGAAACAAATACGATGTAAAAAGTTATATTATTAAATGCTTTAAATTTATTTAAATGAAATTTGGAATCATAAAAGAAAGAAAAAACCCACCAGACAGAAGAGTTGTTTTTTCTCCAAATGAGCTTACAAAACTAAAACAAGTCTATCATGACGCTTCTGTTGAAGTAGAAAGTTCAGATATTAGAGTTTTTTCTGATGCAGAATATAAAAATATGGGAATAAACGTTACAGAAGATGTTTCGGATTGTGATGTTCTTTTTGGTGTAAAAGAAGTTCCTGTTGACAATTTAATTCCAAACAAAGCATATTTCTTTTTTTCTCATACGATAAAAAAGCAGCCACATAACAGGAAATTACTTCAGGCGATTTTAGAAAAAAATATTGATTTATACGATCATGAAACTATTGTTGATTCGCTTGATCGTCGATTAATTGGTTTTGGCAAATATGCCGGAATGGTTGGTGTATATAACGGAATCCGTGCTTTCGGAATTAAATTCGAATTATTTAAACTTCCAAAAGCAGAAACACTTTCCGGAAAAGAAGCCTTGATTATGCATTTAAAACGCATTACAATGCCGGCTTTAAAATTTGTCATTACCGGAACAGGAAAGGTTGGGAGCGGGGCAAAAGAAATTTTAGATGCTATTAAAATAAAAGAAATCACGGTAGACAATTATCTGACTAAAAAATATGCGCAGGCAGTTTATGTTCAGTTAGATGTTTTAGAATATAACAAACGTATTGATGGTCAGGTTTTAGATTTTAATGATTTTGTCGAAAATCCGGAAGCTTATACTTCTGATTTTGAAAAATTCACGAAAGTTTCAGATATCTATTTTGCAGGTCATTTTTATGCAAGTAATGCTCCAATGATTTTGACCAGAGAAATGTTAAACGCAAGCGACTGTAAATTAAAAGTGGTAGCAGATATTTCCTGCGATGTAAACGGGCCAATTGCAAGTACGCTTCGTTCTTCGACAATTGCTGAACCTATTTATGGTTATTTTCCTTTAGAAGATAAAGAAGTAGATGTTTTTCATCCGGCGGCAGTTGTTGTTATGGCAGTTGATAATCTTCCGTGTGAAATCCCAAAAGATGCCAGCGAAGGTTTTGGAGAGCAATTTATGGAGCATGTAATTCCGGCTTTTTTCAACGGAGATAAAGATGGAATTTTAAAACGCGCAAAAATCACCGAAAACGGAAAACTTACAGAAAGATTCAGTTATTTACAAGATTATGTAGACGGTAAATAATTGTGAATTGTTAATTATAAATTGTTAATTAATTAAAAGAGCTTTCTAAATTTAGAAAGCTCTTTTTTATAGTATCAAAAATAATTAACCATTAACAATTTATAATTAACAATTAATCTAAACCATTTCTTCCGGTTTTACCCAGGCGTCAAAATCTTCAGGAGAAACGTAGCCTAAACGAACCGCTTCTTCTTTTAGTGTCGTTCCGTTTTTGTGAGCGGTTTGAGCAATTTCTGCTGCTTTGTAATAACCAATTTTTGTGTTTAAAGCGGTTACAAGCATTAGAGAATTATCCACTAATTCTTTAATACGTTTGTGATTTGGTTCGATTCCCTGTGCGCAATGTTCGTCGAATGAAACACAAGCGTCTCCAAGCAAACGTGCCGATTGAAGAAAGTTTGCGGCCATAACTGGTTTAAAAACATTCAATTCATAATGTCCCTGCATTCCGCCAACTGCGATTGCCATATCGTTTCCGATAACTTGGGCGCAAACCATTGTTAAAGCTTCACATTGTGTAGGGTTTACTTTTCCGGGCATAATAGAGGATCCAGGTTCGTTTTCAGGAATATGAATTTCTCCAATTCCTGAGCGTGGGCCAGAAGCTAACATTCTAACATCGTTTGCAATTTTGTTTAAGGAAACAGCCAATTGTTTTAATGCTCCGTGAGTTTCCACAATGGCGTCGTGAGCAGCCAAAGCTTCAAATTTGTTTTCCGCAGTAATAAAGGGATGTTTGGTAAATTGAGCGATATATTCGGCTACTTTTACGTCGTAACCTTTTGGAGTATTTAATCCTGTTCCAACTGCAGTTCCTCCTAAAGCAATTTCAGATAAATGAGCTAAGGTGTTTTTAAGCGCTTTTAATCCAAAAGCTAATTGCGCTGCGTAACCTGAAATTTCTTGTCCAAGAGTTAAAGGCGTTGCGTCCATTAAATGCGTACGGCCAATTTTTACAACATCCTTAAATTCATTTGCTTTTTTTACCAAAGTTGCGTGCAGTTTTTCAACTCCCGGAATTGTGGTTTCAACCACCATTTTGTAAGCTGCAATATGCATTCCGGTTGGGAAAGTATCATTTGATGATTGAGATTTATTTACATCATCATTTGCTTTTATAAATTGTTCGCCTTCGCCAATTTCAAAACCTTTTAAAACTTGGGCGCGGTTAGCAATTACTTCATTTACGTTCATGTTACTTTGTGTTCCTGAACCTGTCTGCCAAATTACAAGTGGAAATTGATCATCTAATTTTCCTTCCAGAATTTCGTCACAAACGGCAGCGATTGCGTCTCTTTTTTCTATTGGTAAAACTCCCAGATCAAAGTTGGCGTAAGCAGCCGCTTTTTTTAGATAAGCAAATCCTTCGATGATTTCCTGCGGCATCGAAGCGGAGTTTCCAATTTTGAAATTATTTCTTGAACGTTCTGTTTGAGCACCCCAATATTTATCGGCTGGGACCTGAACTTCGCCCATGGTGTCTTTTTCTATTCTGTATTTCATTTTGTGTAAATATGTTGTTTGTAAAAATGTATTTTGTTTGGGTAAATGGGACGCGGATGACGCTGATTTACTTCGTAAAGACGCGGATTGAAACGGATTTTTTATTTTGGTGTTTAAGATTTCTTTTGAATACGGATTCTAGCCCCGATAGTAGCGGAAATCCTTTTATGTTTTTTCTTTAAAAACATAAAAGATTGCAGCGGATAGCGGGAAATAGCTCCTGAAAATACTCATGTTCTTCTGATTTAGATAGTTGAATAATTTATCGAAAAGAAAGCTTATTTAAAATGAGTATAAATATACGGATAAATGTTATTTCACGAAAATTGATTTAGATTTTATTGCTGAGGAAAAATATATAGCCTACATTTGTGGTAACATTCAAAAATTCCGGAAAACATGTTTGAATTTTCACAGTACTTAGGCTTTTTACTTTTCTTAACCATACTAACTATAGGGTTTTGGTTAATGTTTTTCTTGGTTGGTTTCGTATCTTATTGGGTTACGGGAGCTAGCTGGGAAATGTTCAAAGAAAAGAGAGCTAAAAAAAGACAAGAAGAACAATCAATTTAATTTGAATTGATTTCGTAAAAGGATTCGTGAAAACGAGTCCTTTTTTTTATGTCTAAAAATAAATTCCAATAAAAAAATCCCAAATTCCAATGAGAATCAATTAATTGGAATTTGGGATTTTTAGTATTTGGAATTTATCAGTGAAATTGGAATTTGGATTTTTTAATATTGGAATTTAACTTAAGTTATCCAGGGAAATCTCCGCCACCATCACCACCGCCATCATTTTTAGGCTGTGCGTTTCTGTCTCTATCACTTTTTGGTTTGTTGAAACGATATGTAAATGATAAATTGAACTGACGTTTACGGAACTGCATTTCGCTATACGATTTTTGACTTTCACGAGTGACATCATTTTGAAGATAGGTGTCAGACTTCATGATACGTGAGTTGAAAATATCGCTAATATTGAATGCAATTGTTGCTTTGTCTTTTAAAACATCTTTACTAAATGCTGTATTCATACCAAACTGACCTAAGTTTTTACCCTGAGCCGTTTTTTGTTCGCCATTGTAAACAGCACTTAACTGCCAGTCTATTTTGTATGGCAACGTTAATTTTGAGTTGATTCTGGCAAACCATGTATTAGCTTGATTATCCAGATCTTGTACAACTGTATTTCCTTTAGTGTCTATATAAGTATTTTCACCGGTAGTTTTTACATTGTAAAAGTTGAAGTTACTGTTGATTCTCCATACTTTGAATGGTGTATAATTAAGAGTAAACTCAAAACCAAATTTTTGCTCTCTTCCTAAGTTAATTGGACGGCTTAAAATAACCGGAATTCCATCAACTGGATTATCTGGTGTAGGAGTTACAACATCACCATCAGGAGTTACAACGTCACCTGTAGGAGTTCTCACAAAACTGAAAACGTCTTTTGTGTTTTCGAAATATGCCGAAGTATTAAAGGTTAATTTTTCCCAGCGTTTGATGTATCCAATATCGTATTTGTCTGTCAAAGACGGATCTAAGTCCGGATTTCCCTGAAAAATATTAACATTACTAGAATAGTTTGTCGCAGGATTCATGAAACGTCCTCTAGGTCTTGATAAACGCTTACTATAACTTGCTGTGAAGTTGCTTTGATCTGAAATTTCATAACTAATGAAAGCACTTGGAAATAGGTTATTGTATTTTTTAGTGTTGAAATCCGGGGGGGTACTATCTAATAGGTTTACCTGAATATTAGTGTCTTCCCAACGCAATCCAAATAAATAAGAGAACTTATTGACTTTGAAACCGTATTGCGTGTAAATTGCGTTTATGTTTTCCTTGTATTCTAAAGTATTTGATAATTTAGGATCTGGTTTACCGTCAATCCCAGTTATTACATATTCGTTGTTTAAGTCGCCAAAACTTCCTTTATAACCGGCTTCAAACTGGCTTCCTTTGCCTAAAGGCAATACATAATCGGCTTGTAATTGTACTTGTTTCTGAACCTGATCGTTCAATGTATTATTGAAATTTGGTGATGCTGTAATGGTACTGTTACTATCATCTGTATTTCTTGAAATCGATAAATCGGCAGTAAGTTTATGTCCTTTATCGTTGAAATTTTTGATTAAGTTTGAGGTATATTCTACGTTTTCACTTTCGGTAACACCATCATTTAAACGGTATGAATTACCAGTAAAATCATGCGCTGCGCCAAAATTACTATAAGTGATATAGTCTCTTGTGTCACCAGAACTCTTTTGATAATTAATGGCATTTGTCCAGAATGTGTTTGGAGCAACAGTCCATTCTATACCAGCTCTTCCGTTAAATCCGTAAGAAGTTCTTTTAGTATCACGATCTTCATCAAGAAATCCTTTTGGAGTTCCGTCAGCATTTAAATATTCTGTATTAGTTAAACCTGCACCTTCACTTGTTCTGCGGTTGTAACCAAGAGTAGTGAAATAGTTTAATTTCTCTGTTTTGTAATTTAAATTTCCGCTTAAACCATACGTTTCAGGAAGTCCTGTCGAAGCAATAAAAGTTCCATTTAAACCTTGGTTTTTACCTTTTTTAAGAATGATATTGATAATTCCTGATCCACCTTCGGCATCATAACGTGCAGATGGATTTGTAATTACTTCTACTTTATCAATGGCATCTGCAGGAAGCTGACGTAAAGCTTCTGCAACATTTATAGCGTTTGAAGGTCTTCCGTCAATTAAAATTCGGATATTGTCACTTCCTCTTAAACTTACATTTCCTTCGGTATCAACAGAAACAGATGGGACATTATCTAAAACGTCGCTTACAGTTCCTCCTTTTACCATCATGTCCTGACCAACATTATAAACTTTTTTATCCAGTTTAATTTCTACAGATGATTTTTCGGCACGAACCACAACTTCGTTTAATTGTGCAGCATCTTCAGATAAATTTACAACACCTAAATTGGTGTCTTCCTGGATACTTTTTTGTTTAATTTCAGTCGATTTAAACGAAATGAATTCTACTTTTATATCGTAAGTTCCCGGAGCAACAGCTACTTCAAATTCACCTTTAGGATTGGTTATCCCGCCGGCAATAACTTTTGTGTCATTTGGTGCCATAATCGAAATTGTAGCATACTCAAGCGGCTGCTTGCTTACTTTTTCGAAAACTTTTCCGGTAACTTTTACTTTATTTCTTGCTTGTGGTCCTTGTTGCGCATAGTTGTAAAAGCCTGTAAAAAGCATCACGAGCATTACAACAAAATTGATTTGTTTCATTTTTTTCTGGTTTCTTTTCTTCTTAGACAGCAAATGTACCTTTTGGTTTAAAAAGCAAGATCACAAAAAAATGTTAATTGATCATTTTATAATCAATCTAAAAAAGAAGCAACTTTATCTAAATCCCTTCCAATAATAGCTTTTCTGTCTTTTACAACAATAGGTCTTTCAATTAAAATTGGGTTATCTGCCATTGCCTGAATAATTTGGTCATCGCTCAAATCTTTTCCTTTGTAGTTTTCAATCCAGATTTTTTCTTTGGTTCGAACCAATTCATTGGGCTGAATATTTAATTCTTTAAGAAGTTTTTTTAGGTCCTCAAAACTCGGAGTATCTGTTAAATAAGGAATTATCTCATATTCTTGTTTGGTATCTTCAATAAAAGCCAAACAGCTTCTTGATTTTCCACAGCGTGGATTATGGTAAATTTGTATCATTTTCTTATATTTAAAGTCTGCTAGAATAAAATCTCTCAAAAAGAGTTCTATTTAGTACAACAAAAATAGGATTTCCTATTTAAATCGAATTCTCATTTCAAAAATTTTAAATATATGTTTTTAGAGCAAGGAGTTAAACCTGAAAATCATTTTTGGAAATATCTTTTAGGATCTGTTTTTATTATCACAGCTTCATTTGTAGGTCAAATTCCTTTTTCTATTGCAGTTCTGTATAAAAGTTTTAAAGAGCACGCTGCTTTTCCCACGGATAATGATTCGGCTTTAAAAATGTTTGAGCCCAATCTTACCTTATTTTTAGTAATGCTTTCATTTGTTTTTGCTTTTGCCGGAATATATTTTGTGATAAAATATATGCATCATCAAACACTTTTATCGATAACAACGGCGAGAAAAAAAGTAGACTGGAACAGGATTTTATTTTCTTTCCTTCTTTGGGCAATATTTTCTGTAATCAGCTTTTTGGTACTTTATTTTCAATCTCCGGAAAAATTTGTCTGGAATTTTAAATTAGTTCCTTTTTTGATTTTAGTGGTTGTAGGAACAATTTTAATTCCTATTCAAACCAGTACAGAAGAATATGTTTTTAGAGGATATTTGATGCAGGGCTTTGCTAATCTGGCCAAAAACAAATGGTTTCCATTAATGATGACTTCCTTGATATTTGGTTCCATGCACATTCTTAATCCCGAAGTGACCAAGATGGGATATATTATCATGGTTTATTATATAGGAACAGGATTATTTCTTGGGGTTATAACTTTAATGGATGATGGAATGGAACTGGCTCTTGGCTTTCATGCTGCAAATAACCTTATTGGGGCTTTATTGGTCACTTCAGATTGGTCGGTTTTTCAAACACATTCTATTTTTAAAGATATGTCAGATCCTTCTGCCGGAGCAGATGTTATTTTGCCGGTTGTGATCGTTTACCCTATTTTGCTTTTTATTTTTAGTAAAAAGTACAAATGGACGAATTGGAAAGAGAAATTAACGGGTAAAATTGATGAATCAAACAATGAGGTGTCAGAATTTTTAAACTTAAACTAACAGGATCATGCCAAACTTAACACATAAAAATGTACATAATTATTTTAAACTAGATGGCTATCATTTAAACGCTGCAGATTTATGCCGCATTGGATATAGTTTTATCAAAGAAGGCGATGTCTACGAACGTGCCATTGGAGAATTTTTTCTGGATTGGTTTGATCATAAGGATTATATCGAAATGACCACTTCTGGAACTACCGGACTTCCTAAGTTGGTTAGATTAGAAAAACAAGCCATGATCCAGTCTGCATTAGCAACGGGGGATTTCTTCGGTTTAGAACCGGGAAATAAAGCTTTGCTTTGTCTGCCAACTCAGTTTATCGCCGGAAAAATGATGCTGGTTCGCAGTTTGATTTTAGGATTAGAATTAGATGTCGTAGTTCCGAGTACAGAACCTTTGGCTTATAATAATAAAAAATATGATTTTGCTGCGATGGTTCCTTTACAGGTTCAGAATTCGCTTGAAAAATTAACGAACATAAAAAAGTTAATCATTGGCGGAGCAAAAACAGACAGCGATCTTATAGAGAAACTTTTGCCTTTTAAAACAGAGATTTACGAAACATATGGAATGACCGAAACGATAACGCATATTGCTGCTAAAAGGGTAGGAGAAAGCGCTTTTACAATTCTGCCAAATGTAAAAATCGAAAAAGATGATCGCGGCTGTCTGGTAATTTATGTTTCTTCAATTTCTGAAGAGCCAATTGTTACTAATGATTTAGTTGATTTAGTAAATGAAAATCAGTTTATATTTTTGGGAAGAATCGATAATGTAATTAATAGTGGAGGAGTGAAGCTGATTCCGGAGCAGATTGAAGCAAAATTAATTGGCAGAATTAGTAATCGCTTTTTTGTAACTGGTGTTCCTGATACTGTGTTAGGTGAAAAACTAATTTTAGTTGTTGAAGGGGAAAAATATGATTTCTCTGCTGACTTTTTTGATGTTTTAGGAAAATTTGAAAGGCCAAAAGAAATTGTTTTTGTTCCGAAATTTAAGGAAAATGAAAATGGTAAGTTATTGCGTAAGTCGAGTTTAAGATAGATTAGGAAATCCCAAAATATAAAATTCCAAATTCCAATTTTTATATTGGGATTTGGGATTTTTTTGTGGAATGTTTAGTCCCTACGGGACAAATGTTGACGGCGTCTTTTTATGTTTTTACCGATATTTAATCTCTACGAGATATTCTAAAAGAGTGGGGAGTATTTTAAGGTATTACATTCTTAAGAGAAACTATATTAGGAATTAGGGTATATAAAAATAAGCAAAAGAAAAAAAATATTCTATGAGAAAAAAACTCCGTTAGGAGTTACATGTCGGTAGAAAAATAAAGACCACCCATAAAAATGTCCCGTAGGGACTAAACAAGCTATGGTAATAAAATCCCAAAATAAAAATTCCAAACTCCAACTAAAAAATTGGAATTTGGAATTTAAAATATTAGAATTTAAAATATTAAATTTTTATTTTGTTTTACGCTCTAATAAAGCCATATAAAATCCGTCAAAACCAGATTCTGAAGCCAGTATTTTACGATCCTGAATAAACGTAAATTCTTTTCCGATCTCTGTTTTTAAGAATTTCTCTACTTGCTCCTGATTTTCTGATGGTAAAACAGAACAAGTTGCATAAACTAATTTTCCGCCTGGTTTTACAATTTTAGAATAGCTTTCTAAAACCTCGCTTTGAACTTTACGAATGTTATCGATAAATTCCGGCTGTAATTTCCATTTAGAATCCGGGTTTCTTTTTAAAACTCCTAAACCGCTGCACGGTGCGTCAATTAAAACACGATCTGCTTTTTCATGCAGTTTTTTGATCACTTTTGTAGTGTCAATAATGCGGTATTCAATATTAAAAGCACCATTTCTTTTGGCTCTTAATTTCAATTGTTTTAGTTTGCTTTCGTACAAATCCATTGCAATCAATTGCCCTTTGTTTTCCATTAAAGAAGCAATATGCAATGTTTTTCCACCCGCTCCGGCGCAAGTATCAACAACACGCATTCCTGGTTTAACATCAAGGAAACCGGCAACTAATTGTGAGTTAGCATCCTGAACTTCAAAAAGTCCTTGTTTAAAAGCATCTGTCAAGAAAACATTTGCTCTTTCTTTTAAAACTAAAGCCTCAGGCTGATCTTTTAAATATTCAGTTTCAATATTTAAATCCATCAACGTGTTTCTCAGGTTTTCTTTAGTTCCTTTAAGTGTATTAGTTCTTAAAATAACTTTAGCAGGCTGGTTTTGAGCAGCAATTTCTTTTTCCCATACTTTTTCGCCAAGTTCTTTTACGCCTAATTCGTCCATCCAGTCCGGGATAGATTCTTTTAATGCTCTAACTTTTGAAAGTTCGTCAAAACGTCCTTTTATTTTTCTTTCAGGAGTTCCTTCTAATTGTCTCCAATCCGGAATTGGATATCCTCTTAAAACTGCCCAAACCGCAAACATTCTCCATAAATTGTCTCTGTCGAAAGGTTCTTTTACTTCTGCAATTTCTGCATATAAACGTTTCCAGCGAACAATTTCATATATCGTTTCAGCAACAAACTTCCTGTCAGAACTTCCCCAACGTTTGTCTTTTTTTAATGCTCTTGCTACCACTTTATCTGCATATTCTCCTTCATTGAAAATTGCGTTCAAAGAGTCGATGGTAGTATAAACTAAATTTCTGTGTAATCTCATTTTAATTATTTGAGTTGCAAAGGTACTATTAATTGATTGAAAGTTAAATTTTTAATTATGATTGTTATTTAGCTTTCCTTTTTAAAAGAGAAAAACACTCTGATAAAGTTTTAAAAGAGTGTTTTTCTGAAGAGATTTCTGCAAGCAGATTATTCTTTTGCAGTTATTCTTGTCAATCCGATATTTTCCGGAGCGTGAAGCACCATCGGGAATTTTTCTACTTTTACCGAGCTGCTGTCTAATCCAAAAGCTCTTTCTTCAGATAAACTCAGTTTCTTAATAAAGAAATAAGAGTTCATGATAATATTTTCGTGCCATCTTAAATCATTGTCATTTGATAAGAATTTCTCAGACAATACAAATTTAAAGTCACCAATAATATTGTTTTTGTTTAATGATTCGTAACGGCTGGTGATATCAACTTCTCCGCGTTTTACCATGTCACGAATTACTTCTCTAAACATTAAATTGATTTTTGTAGGCTCTCTAAATCCTAAGTTAAAATCGATTCTGTAAATATCGTCTTTCGCGATTTCGGTAACTTTATATTGTGTTTTATAAGGTTCAGTCAAAATATTTACGTGTACAAACCAGTAAATATCAGCTCTTTTTGGACGTTTTTGTAAAATCGAATAAATTACTTTTTCCTCCAGCTCATCAACACGGTTCGCGTTTGTCATATAAACTAGGTGTGTTGCGTATTTTGGAATCGATAAGTCTTGGCTTAATTCTACTAATACTTTTTTATAATCCTCAATTTTGATGATTTTAGTATAGCTTTTGTTGATTTTCTTAGCTAAATACCAAATTGTCATTATCGAAATAAGAAGTGTTGCAATGATTAAAGTTACATAACCTCCTTCGGCAAATTTTGTAATGTTCGCGATCAGGAAACTAAATTCGATCAATAAATAAATTGTGATAAGCGGAACCATGAAATACAATTTCACACGCTTCATAATTAAATAATAATTCAGCAAAATGGTTGTCATAATCATACATAAAATGATCGCTAAACCATATGCATGTTCCATATTTCCTGATTTTTCGAAGTGTAATACAATTCCAACACAACCAAAAAACAATAACCAGTTGATTGACGGAATATATAATTGTCCTTTAACTTCTGTAGGATATTTGATTTTTACTTTCGGCCAGAAATTCAAACGCATTGCTTCATTTATCAAAGTAAATGATCCGCTGATAAGTGCCTGAGATGCAATTACGGCAGCTAAAGTTGCCACTACAATTCCGAATGGTAAAAACCAATGCGGCATAATCAGATAAAACGGATTCCCATTTTCTCCTCCTAATTGCTGTAATGTACTTCCTTCATGATGAATTAAATAAGCAGCCTGACCAAAGTAATTTAATACTAAAGTAGTTTTTACAAATATCCAGCTGATTCTAATGTTTTTTCTACCGCAGTGTCCCATATCTGAGTACAAAGCTTCGGCTCCTGTTGTACATAAAAATACAAATCCAAGAACAAAAAAGCCGTCAGGATGAACAGAAAGTAAATGGTAAGCATAATAAGGATTTATAGCTTTAATAACTTCCGGGAAATGAATAATTTGTATAAAACCCAAGGTTCCAAGCATAGCAAACCAAATCAGCATCATTGGTGCGAAAAACTTACCAACTAACTTAGTTCCAAACTGTTGTATGGTAAATAAGATGAAAAGAATAGTGATTACAATAGAAATAATGGTCTTTGTTTCCATTGTAGGGTAGAATGCCCTAATACCTTCAACTGCAGACGAAATCGAGATGGGCGGTGTTATAATACCATCGGCAAGCAAGGCGCTTCCTCCAATAATGGCGGGCACAATGAGCCACTGAATTTTTGTCTTTTTGACTAAAGCATATAATGCGAAAATTCCACCTTCACCATGATTATCGGCACTTAAAGTAATTAGTACGTACTTTATTGTAGTTTGTAAAGTAAGAGTCCAAAAAACACAGGAAATACCTCCTAATACAATATCAGCATTTATGGTATGATCGCCAAGAATAGCTTTCATTACATACAAAGGAGACGTTCCAATGTCTCCATAAATAATCCCCAATGTTATCAATAAACCCCCTATAGACAACTTACTATGTAAGTTTTTATGCGATGCGCTCATGTATATTTTTAATAAAAGACGGTTGCAAATTTACTCTTTTAAAACAAATTAGCCGCTATTATAATTAAAAAGATAAAAAAAAGCACAATCCCCAAATTGTGCTTTTAATTTTTGATATAAATTGAGATATTCTTAACCTCTTCTTCCGCCGCCTCTAGAGCTTGAACTGCTTTCTCTCTGCGGTTGGCTGCCTCTTGATTCCTGACTCATTCTTGGTGATTCAGAACGTTGTGGAGCACTTTGCGGTCTTGAAGCATTTGAATTGCTTTGAGAGCTTGATCTGTTTTCGTAGCTTCTTGGAGCTTCAGTTCTTTGAACAGGAGCAGATTGAGTTTGAGCTGGTCTGCTTGCTCTGTTTTCAGAATAGCTTCTACTAGGCGCTTCATTTGTTTGTGAAGAAGTTCTGTTGCTATAATTTCTATTTTCTGAGTTTCCTCTTGGAGCAGTAGCTGTTGAGTTGTTTCTGTTATAATCACCTCTTGGCTCTGTTCTCGGAGTATTATCAGTTCTTACAGGAGTATTTACAGTCCCGGCGTTATCTCTGTTGGCTGCTGCACGATTTGTGTAACTTCTGTCAGAATTATTTCTGCTGCTATTGTTGTAATCTCTGTTTGTATTTCTATTTTCGGTAGAAGTTACTCTTCCTGTATTTGATCTGTTAGAACCATAATTGTTTTGAGATCTGTTAGCTTCTCTGCTTGCAACTCTTCTTTGGTCTAAATCATATCTGTTGCTTACATTAGCATGTCTCTGAGCAAAACTATTGTTTGGTCTCATTCTTTCATAACCATAAGTACGTCTTGATTCATAAAGAACCGGAGCTCTGTAACTTCTTCTTGTAGTTACATAATTGTAATTGTTGTGAACATTAATACATACATTTACATTATTTCTGTATCTGTATACAGGGTAAGGTCTCCACGCAGCATAATAAGTTGGGTAGTAACCCCAATACCAGGTAGAGTAGTATGGTCTGTAATTAGTAACCCAAAATGAAGTATAAATTACCGGAGCTACACTATAAACCGGCTCATAAATATAGTTGTCACCATATAAATAAGTATTACCTACAACCTGAACGCTTACTTTATTATAATTATCTCTTTCAACATCAATCGTAGCCACATCCTGATAAACATCGCGATCTAAAACGGCCTGAATAATTACAACGTGAGTTCTGTCTTCTACAGATTCAATTACACGTAAATAATCAACCTCGTCATCGCCATTTAGGTCAAGGTTTGATATTTGATATTTAGGATCATTTAATCTTCTTTCAAAATCCTGAAGATTAGCAGATTCTCCAAACATTGAAGCAACTGCTCTTAAATCTAAATTATCACTTATATCTGAGTTTTTTGCGTAAACAGTAGTTTGGTTTTGTGCCGCACATGAACCAAAAACTAATGCTACAACCGCTATTAAAAGTAATTTCGTTTTCATGACTAAATCATATTAAATTATTTGTGATAGGAGATATCCAATTACTGTGCCACAAATTAATGTTAGATGTTTTTGGTTTGTAAATAGCACGTTTGTAGTTTGTTATGTTTTTGTTGAATTGTAATTGAATTTTGATTGAACAAAAAATACAGGAAATTATTATTTTCTGAAAATAAACAAAACATATTTGAGATGTTAGAAATAATTGTATTTTAGCATTGAACAAATCTTAATTTTTATGAAAAAACTAATTTTATTTTTTGGTGTTTTTATTTTATTAATGTCTTTTAGAACGCTTAATATCAGCAGTAAAAAAGCTTATAATAGCGGTTTTATATCAGTAAAAATCGATACATTATTTCAGGATAAAATTAGCATACGAGCAATCTTAATTGATAAAGATAAAGTTTGGTATGGAGGAGATAACTCACGTTTTGGTTATTACGATTTAACTAAAAAAGAAAAATTTGAAGAACATATTTATCGTGATACGTTAAAATTAGAGTTTAGAAGTATTGCACAAAACTCAAAAAACATCTTTTTGTTAAGTGTTTCTAATCCGGCTTTGCTTTATTCAGTTTCTAAAAAAGACCATAAAGTTAAGTTAGTGTATAAAGAAGTTAACGCAAAGGTTTTTTATGACAGTATGCAGTTTTGGAATGATAAAGAAGGAATTGCTATTGGAGATCCTACTGAAGATACTTTTTCTGTAATTGTAACTCGTGACGGAGGAGAAACGTGGACAAAATTATTGTCTGATAAATTGCCTACAAATGCAACCGGAGAAGCCGCTTTTGCAGCAAGTAATACTAATATAGTTGTAAAAGGAGATGATACCTGGCTGGTTTCTGGTGGAAAAAAGGCTCGTGTATTTTATTCTCCAGATAAAGCAAAAACATGGAAAGTTGTAGAAACTCCTATTGTTCAGGGAAAAGCTATGACAGGTATTTACACCGCCGATTTTTATGATGCAAAACATGGATTTATTGCAGGTGGAGATTATGATCTTCCAAATAAAAAAACAGGCAATAAAGCTTTTACCAAAGATGGCGGAAAAACATGGGAATTAATTGGTCAGGATCTGGGCTTTGGATATGCTTCGTGCATACAATATGTTCCGGGTGGAAATGGTAAAGAAATTATCTGTGTTGGTTCTGAAGGAATTCAATATTCTCAAAATGGGGGCGAAAACTGGACACAATTATCTACAGATTCTAAACTTTTCACGATTCGTTTCGTAAACAGAAATACTGCAATTGCCGCAGGTTATAACAAAGTAGTTCGTTTAAACTTTAAATAAAAAACAAGAACCCTAAATAATAAAGTAAGCATTATTATATAGGGTTCTTATCACTGTTGTTTCTTAAAGGAATTTATTTTCCTGCTTTATCCCGATATTGTTTTAATAATTTTCGGTTAAAATCATCTTCAGATTTTTTAAGCTTTAATATTTTTTTTGCCGGCAATACCTTTTTTATATTTGTCATAAACTTTTCACGTAAAAGATATAATTCTTTATCAGTGCATTCAATTTGTGATAATAACGTAGTAGCTTCTTTTTCTGAAATTGAATTTATATTGTCATCGTCCAGTTTTTTCAGGTACGTTTTCATTTTATCATGACGCAATTCAAATTGTTTGTCATCGTACGCATTGTAAATTGGCCAAAATTTTTCTGCTTCTGTTGGTGTAAGCTCAAGTTCTGTAGTCAAAAAGGAAACTTTAAAAGCTTTAATTTTTTCACGTTTTTCATCTGTTTTATCATTTTGCGCATAAAATGAAAAAGTAACTAAAAACAGAAGTAATGCTAATATATTTTTGATTTTCATATTTGTATAATTTTGTTTTTATTCAGAAATTAAATTTTCAATATTAGGATTTGTAGCCAAAATATCCTCTAATGTCTCTTCTTCAAGGGCTACATTCTTATTTAGTTTATCAATATCTTTAGTATCTAATTCTTTAATTAAATCGTATTGATTTAAGTTTGACTGATAAGCCAGATACGTTTCTAATGTTGCTTCGTCAAGCTCTTTTGATGCTTTATAATAGTGATTTGCTGTTGGAATCAAAAAGGCAATAAAAATTGCGGCCGCAGCAGCTATCGAAATAACTTTTTTGCGTTTATAAAGAGGAATTACTTTTACTTCTCTTTCATTAATCTGTTCTAAAACTTTTGCCGAAAGGGTATCAAAATAATGATCCGGAGTTTTAAATCCTGATTTTACTTTCGGTTCGTTTTCTAATTTAAATTCTTTCATAATGTCTGTAAGATAAGATTAGCTATAAAAGGTTTAATTTGTTGTAACATATAATTCTATTTTTTTCACCGCATGATGGTAAGATGCCTTTAATGCACCAACGGATGTGCCAAGAATTTCTGCGATTTCTTCGTACTTTAATTCCTGAAAATATTTCATTTTAAAAACCAGCTGCTGCTTTTCTGGTAGTGTAACTATTGCTTTTTGAAGTTTGATCTGGATTTCATCTCCATCAAAATAAACATCTGCTTTTAGATTGTCGATCGTTTTATTTTGTAAATCTTCAGAAGTTATACCTTTTAATTTTGCTTTTTGGTTTAAAAAAGTCAAAGCTTCGTTTGTTGCGATTCGATACATCCAGGAAAAGAGTTTACTTTCTCCCTTAAAGTTTTTTAAGTACTGAAATACCTTTACGAAAGTATTTTGCAAAACATCGTCTGCATCATCATGATTCAAAACAATATTTCGAATATGAGCATACAGCGGTTTTTGATAATCAGATATAAGTTTTTGAAACGCTGTGTTTTGCGTTTTAGGATCTAATAATTGTTGTATAAATTCCTTTTCGTCGATCAAACTTCTTGATTTATCAATCCTTATATTAACTTAGAATGAATTTTAAGCAAAAGGTTTAATCCAACCTTAAAAAAATTAAAATTCAGAGTCTTCTTCTGTTTTTGCAGGAGTTGTTGTTGCGGGTGCTGCAGGTTTTGGTGTAACTGGTTTTTGAACTGCAGGTTTTTGCGTTGCTGGTTTCTGTACTGCTGGTTTTGGTACAGTTGTCGCAGGTGTAGTTGTTCCTGAAGCGTCAGTTTCTGTTTCAGCCTGATAATCTGGTGATGTAACAGTTGTTGGTGCAGAAGCAGGAACTACTTTTGGTTTAATTGGGAAATAAATTTCTGTAACTAATTTAGAAGGGCTTTTTACGTCTAATTTGCTTACAGACAGAATTTCAAGATGCGACCATCCTAATTCTGGGATAATTTTTTGATTGTTGATATAAGCTGTTGTTTTTGCAATAGCTTCAGTTGTATGCGTATAATCTCCTTTTAAAGTGGTCTTAACAGCGTCAAAACCATTTAATTTTCCTGATAAAATATCGCTTCCGGAACTAATAGAAATCTCTTTATTAATTGGTAAACAAATGGAGATTTTTGCTAATCCTTTTGCAGTATCATAAGTGTGATAAATAATAAAAGGTTTTCCGTTTGCGCTTAAATCATTGGTTTCGCTAAAATGAATCAGTTTCGGAATTACAATTCTCGCATTTTTATTAATCTTAGAAATTTCGCTTGTAAATGTCTGCTTGATATATGGCGTTTCGGTTTTTTTAACCACTCCATCTACTTTTACGGCGTAAGTTTTGGTTTCGTAATCCAGGTTTTTGTCAATGTTTACAAGACTTTTTTCGTAAATAGTTCCAATAACTTTATCTGAACCGCCATTTAATGCTGCATATATTTTAAACAAAAAGCTCATTGTTCCTTTTGCTTTCCAGGTCACTTTTGTTTTTCCTGCAAGAGTATCTTTAAAAGTCCATGTTACATCAGCTTCTGTGCCGTCATATTTCATTTTTTGCTCAATACTTTCTCCGTCCTTTGTTTTTAGTGTAATGGCATTTCCGGCTTCTTCTTCGCTGGACCATGAAAATGAACCTCCGTTTCCGGAAGTTTTATTTGGGAAAGTAAATTTTAAAGACGGATCTTCAACTGCCCAAGATTCAAAATCTTCGTAGTTTCTAAAGTCATTTACATAATTATATACAGTAGCTTTTGGCGAATTGATTACTTTGCTTCTTTCAACAGAAAAAATCCCTTTTTGGGTAGCAACAAAAACGGTAAGAGCAACTAAACTTAATAAAAGTAAAAGAAATAAATATTTTAGAATCTTCATTGGTGCAGGTTTTTCGTAAAGTTATAAATTTTCTTGGGAGTCTAAACTAATAACTAAAAATAATAGATTGTATTATCTTTTTAAAAAGATTTTGATAACAAATAAAAGGGCAATAAAAAGAAGAAATGCAAGTAATACTTTATAATTTCCTTTATAAAAAACTTTGTGAAGTGCAAGATCTTTGCGGTAAGCGAAAATCATTACGATTACAAATGCAATAAAAAAACAGAGTCCGAATATTAATTGTCCTTGACTAAACATACTTAAAAATAATTTTTGACAAATTTAGAGAATTGTATACGATTTGTTGCTAATTTGCCGACTCATTTAATAGAATAAAAACATGAAAAAACAACTAGACGCAGTTACTGAATTTCATACTGCTTTTAAAATAGGTCACAGCCAGACTCCAATTGCTGATTTAGGAGAAACTAAAAAACTACTTCGTTATAATTTAATGAAAGAAGAAAATGAAGAATATCTTGAAGCGGTTCAAAATAATGACTTAGTCGAAATTGCTGATGCTCTTGGAGATATGATGTATATTTTATGCGGAACTATTATTGAACACGGTTTGCAGGATAAAATTGAAGCTGTTTTTGATGAAATCCAACGCAGTAATATGAGTAAACTTGGCGAAGACGGAAAACCAATTTATCGCGAAGACGGAAAAGTAATGAAAGGTCCGAATTACTTTAAACCAGATTTTTCAAAGTTGTTATAAAAATAAAATTCTGTGTGCAAATGTTTTAACACATAGAGACATAGTTTTTTGGTGCTTATAAAAAAGGCGTTTCACTTGCATTAATGCACATAGCTATGTGTGAGAAACGTGTTTCTTTTTGTATTCTTTAATTAAACACATTAAATCTATGTTTCTATGTGTTTAGATATAAGTAATAGAGGTATAATAAAAAACCCGACAACGAAATGCTGTCGGGTTTTTGTTTTTATTCTGATTTTGGATTATTGAACTTTAACGGTCCATCCATAAGTATCTTCAGAAAGTTTATTTTGAAGACTTGTTAGTTTTTCTTTTAAGAATGAAGCGTATGAATTCTCTATTGGTGTCATTTCAAAATATTCACCTTTATATGAGAACCCTTTAATTACGCTGATAACTGCAGCAGTTCCTACTCCGAAAATTTCTTTTAAAGATCCGTTTTTAGCCGCTTCAACTAATTCTGAAACGATTACCGGACGAACTTCAACATTTAATCCTTCTTTTTCAGCCATTGCAATTAAACTTTTTCTGGTAATACCATCTAAAATTCTTTCGCTTGTTGGAGCTGTTAATAAAGTATCGTTGATTCTGAAGAAAACGTTCATTGTTCCGGCTTCTTCTAATTTTGTATGCGTTGCATCATCAGTCCAGATAACTTGTTGGAAACCTTCTTTATTTGCGAGGTTAGTTGGGTAAAACTGTGCAGCATAGTTTCCGGCAGCTTTTGCAGCACCAATTCCACCATTTGCAGCTCTACTGTAATGTTCAGCAATAATTACTTTTACTTCACCGCCATAATAAGATTTTGCAGGAGAAAGTAAAATCATGAATTTATATTCGTCAGATGGATTTGCAATAACCCCAGGGCCAGTAGCAATCATAAAAGGACGAATGTACATACTTGCACCGTTTCCTCTTTGAATCCATTCCTGGTCGATTTTTAATAATTCATTTAAACCTTCTAAAAATATATCTTCCGGAACCTCAGGCATAGCCATACGTACAGCAGAATTATTGAAACGCTTGTAGTTTTCATCAGGTCTAAACAACCAAACATCATTATTTTCATCTTTATAAGCTTTCATTCCTTCAAAAATCGCTTGTCCATAATGAAAGACTTTTGAAGAAGGATCCATTAAAATCGGTGCATAAGGCTTAATGACCGGAGTCTGCCATTGTCCGTTTTTGTAATCACATTCAAATAAATGGTCTGTAAATACAGCACCAAAGCTTAAGTTTTCAAAGTCTACAGAACTTATCTTAGACGAAGTAGCTTTTCTGATTTCAATTTTGCTTGTTTGAGTTGTACTCATAATTATGTAAAGTTTTTATCTAATTTGTATTCTTAACAGATGAAAATATAACGTAATGATCTGATGAAGAATAGGTTTTCTTAAATGCAAAATTACGGAAAAATATATAATTTACTTGGTAAAACTGCATTAATTCCTGTGTTTAACTGAGATTTATTTATCTTATAATAAACCTAAAATTTTTGCGGAGTTTTATAAGGAATTTATGAAAAAACTATCATTTTTTAAGGCTTTACGCATTTGTTTTGAGTAATTTTGACTTAGAAAATGGGATACAGATCAATAATTATCCATTGCAAAATTCGAAAATTGTGAAAAGAGAAATAATTAAAACGCTAGATGGTTCAACCACAATTCATTTAGAAGAATGGAACGAAAGTTACCATTCAAAACACGGTGCCATACAAGAAGCAAAACATGTATTTATAAAAAATGGTTTGTCCTTATTTGACAGTAATCCGGTATCAATTCTTGAAATTGGTTTTGGAACTGGTTTGAATGCTTTTATAACGTTTTTAGAATCAGAACATAAACAGCAGCAAATAGATTATGTTGGGGTAGAAGCGTATCCTGTAAATGCCGAAGAGATTTTAGGAATGAACTATGTTGCCGAACTTGAGGCATTGGAATTTGAGAACATTTTCGAAAAAATGCATAAAACGGAATGGAATGAGAAAAACGAAATTAGCAGCCAATTCTCGTTAACTAAAAGGAAACAATTTTTTGATGAAATAAACGATTTTGAAATTTTTGATTTGATTTACTTTGATGCCTTCGGATATCGCGTGCAGCCGGAGCTTTGGAGTACTGAAATTTTTCAGAAAATGTACAATAGTTTAAAGCCTAATGGAGTCCTTGTTACTTATGCAGCCCGCGGAGTTGTTAAAAGAAGCATGATTTCTGTTGGGTTTACAGTCGAAAAATTAGCAGGCCCGCCGGGAAAACGAGAAATGTTTAGAGCCTTTAAAAAGGTGTAATTTAGTTGTTTAGAATGGTTCTATATTGATTTATCTGTACTAAGAAAACGTATTCGTTGCTAAAGTTTTTAAAAAAATAAGTTAAAAAGAAACTTTATATGTGATTAATGTTTACATTTGGTGCGAGTTTAAAAATATAGATAACCCCCAAAAATCTTATTTTATTATGTCAAAAATGATGTTTGATTACACGAAATCAATACTTGAGAGAGTAAGTTTCGACCCGGTACTTTTCTGCAGAGAGTTAGAAAAAGCTATCAAAACACTGTTACCATACGAAATGGAACAATTGCAAGAATGGTTATTAAATTTCATTATTGAAAAACCAGAATTAAAACAAAGTCTACTACTGATTAAAGTATAAAAAAAAGGAGCCAATTGGCTCCTTTTTTATGCTTATTTCTTTTGCAGCGGACTAATGATTTGAACGTTCTGAAAAACAATTGCTCCTTTTACAACGCCGGCAATTGTAGATCGAATTGCGTCAATGATTTGCATTTTTAATTCACTCTTTGGGTAAATCAAACTTACCTCTCGGGCAGGTTTTGGTTCCTTAAAGTTTCGTAGTTTCAGTTTGTCGGATTCTTTTAAGTCTAAGGTGTGCAAGTACGGAAGTAACGTTGTGCCCAAACCTTCGTCGGCTAATTTTATTAAAGTTTCAAAACTACCGCTTTGAATCTGAAAATTATTTTGCTCGACGTCAGTACCATTTTTGCATAAATTTAAAATTCCGTCTCTAAAGCAATGTCCGTCTTGTAAAAGTAAAATCTCATTAATGTTTAAATCAGCCACTTCGATTTCTTCTTTTTGAAAGCTGTGATGATGCTCCGGAATGTAAGCTACAAACGGCTCAAAGTATAAAACGATTTCTTTTATTTTTTCATCTTCAAGCGGAGTTGCCGCAATTGCAGCATCAAGATGACCATTTTTTAGTTTTACAATAATTTCATCTGTATTAAGCTCTTCAATTAAAAGCTTCACCTTTGGATATTTCTTAATGAAATTATTCAAAAACATTGGTAAAAGCGTTGGCATAATCGTTGGAATAATTCCTAAACGAAATTCTCCGCCAATAAAACCTTTTTGCTGTTCGACAATATCTTTAATACGATCTGCTTCGTTTACAATATTTTTTGCCTGATTTACAATCTTTTGTCCAATATCTGTAAGCTGAATAGGTTTTTTACTTCTGTCAAAAATTAAAATATTAAGTTCTTCTTCAATTTTTTGAATCTGCATACTTAATGTGGGTTGTGTTACGAAACATTTTTCGGCCGCAAGAGTAAAGTTTTTATGCTCTGCAACTGCTAACACATATTGTAATTGAGTTATCGTCATTTTGATAGTAATTTTTGATACAAAAATAAGTAAATATAATTTTTTTTTATAATTTTTTTAATGAAGATAATTTAAATTTGTAGTAAACTTAGTTATAAAAAATGAAGATTATGAAAACAAATATTTTAGGATTGCCTGTAAAAGAGTCAGAATTGTTAGTGAAAGAATTAAATATTTTATTATCAAATTTTCAGGTATACTATCAAAATTTAAGAGGAATTCATTGGAATATTCGTGGAAAACGTTTCTTCGATTTACATGTAAAATTTGAAGAATTATATACAGATTCACAATTAAAAATAGATATGATTGCAGAAAGGGTTTTAACAATTGGCGGAACTCCATTACATACTTTTGAAGATTATATCAACAACAATAAATTGACAGTTGGAAAAAATATCTCTAACGATGAAAAAGCAGTTCAGTTAATTGTAAATTCATTATCGGATTTGTTAAAAATTGAAAGAGAAATCCTGAATAAATCTGGCGAAATTAATGATGAAGGTACAAATTCAATGATGAGTGACTTTATTGCAGAGCAGGAAAAAACAATTTGGATGATGAATGCATGGCTTGATGAATCGCTGTAATTTGTTGTTTATGAATGTATTAAAAAGCAGAATGGTCTAGTTTGATTATTCTGCTTTTATGTTTTTGTTAAAATTGTATAAAATTTTTGCCTTGTCGCTTTGATTTTATTTGTTTAACGCTATTTTTGCCACAATGAAAATATTAGCACGCATATTATTATTCATATTTATTGCCTTCTTATCGACCCCGACAATTGTTCAGGCGATTAAGAAAGGAAGTTCCTGCGTGTCTTTTAATTTTTCTGAAGAAGAGGTGCATAAAGAACTAAAATCTGTAGTGCATCCTGTAATTTTAGAACACGAAGCACCGCTTCCTGTTTACATTCAAAAGAAAACGATTGTTTCTGAAAACATCGTAAAACTAGATAATATTTCTCCGAGCATATTTGCTCCACCACCCAACCTGGCATAATACTTCCGATTATTTGAAGAACAACTGTATTTACAGCAAATGCGGCATGGTTCTAATGTATCAATTTTTTTAGTATTGTATTATGACAAAAAAAATCAATCTTTTTGCCAACCTTAAGTCTGACTTTGCTTCAGGTTTAGTGGTTTTCTTGGTGGCTCTTCCATTGTGTTTAGGTATTGCAATGGCTTCTGGAGCGCCGTTATTTTCTGGAATTATTGCAGGTGTTATTGGTGGTATTGTGGTAGGTTATTTAAGCCAGTCACATATTAGTGTTTCTGGCCCTGCGGCTGGTTTAACAGCAATTATTTTAACTGCTATTACTGATTTTGGTGCCTTTGATGTGTTTTTACTGTCTGTGTTTATTGCAGGTCTAATTCAATTGGCATTAGGATTTTTAAAAGCGGGAAGTATATCAAACTATTTTCCAACAAACGTAATTGAAGGAATGCTTGCAGGTATCGGAATCATTATTATTCTGAAACAAATTCCGCATGCATTTGGTTACGATGCTGATTTTGAAGGTGATCAGGCTTTTATTCAAAACGACGGAAGCAATTCATTTTCATTTCTTTTTGATGTCTTAAATCATATCAATTTAGGAGCAGTTGTGATTTCATTGGTTTCACTTGTAATATTAATCTCATGGGATAAAGTTCCTTTTTTAAAGAGATTAAAATTAGTTCCGGGCGCCCTTGTAGCTGTTATTCTGGGCGTTTTATTAAATGAATTTTTTATATCAACAGGAAGCTCATTGGCAATTGCAAAAGAACATTTGGTTTCTTTGCCAGTTCCAAAGTCTTTTGATGATTTTAAATCTATTATAATTACACCAAACTTTTCTGCAGTAACAAATCCGCAGGTTTGGGTTGTAGCTGTTACAATTGCCATTGTAGCTTCTATCGAAACACTTTTATGTATAGAGGCTTCAGACAGAATGGACGTTCAAAAACGTTATACTGATACTAATGTTGAACTTAGAGCGCAGGGTATTGGGAATGTTGCGAGTGCACTTTTAGGAGGTTTACCAATGACATCTGTTGTGGTGAGATCATCTGCAAACAATAATGCCGGTGCAAAATCTAAAATGTCGACTATTATTCATGGTGTACTTTTATTGATCAGTGTATTGTCGATTCCGGCAATTTTAAATAAAATTCCTTTGGCAACTTTAGCTACGGTTTTAATCTTGGTTGGATATAAATTAGCAAAACCAGCAACCTTTATGCATTTCTGGGAAAAGGGGAAATACCAGTTTGTCCCTTTTATCGCAACTTTGGTCTTTGTCGTTGCGACAAATTTGCTTAAGGGAGTTGCTTTAGGAATTATCATTAGCATCATTTTTGTTTTAAGAGGAAATTTAAAAAGAGCTTACATCTTCAAAAAAGAAGAATATGAAGATGGCGATGTCATTCATATCGATTTAGCGCAGGAAGTTTCTTTTTTAAATAAAGCCGCAATCAAACAAACATTAAGTGAAATTCCGGAAAATTCTAAAGTAATTATTAATGCGCATGATACAGAATATATTGCTCATGATGTATTAGATTTAATTCGTGAATTTAAGGAAACCCGCGCTATCGATGAAAATATCAAAGTAAAGCTAAAAGGTTTTAAAGAAGCATACGAATTAGAAAATACTCCGGATAATAACAATCACGTTACGATTGAACATTATTATGATGTTGCAAAACGAGCATTGGTTAAGAAAGAACAAAAAGAAAAATTTTAAACAAATTATATAAATAAAGATATTATTCAGGTTTGAGAAATATCAAAATTTAAATAACTTTACAAAAAAGTCTTTTTGATATGCTTAAGCATTGATAATACCAAGAAAAAACCTAAGAAAGATGAGAAAGTTCTATGAACAAATATTAGAGAACAATAAAAAATGGGTAGAAGATTCATTAGCAAAAGATCCTAATTATTTTGCTGATTTAGCAAAAGGGCAATCTCCGCCATTATTATGGATTGGATGTTCTGACAGCCGTGTTCCTGCAAACGAAATTATTGGGGCAAAACCTGGTGAAGTGTTTGTACACAGAAACATAGCTAACATGGTTGTTCACTCAGATATGAATATGTTAAGCGTACTGGATTATGCAGTAAACGTTTTAAAAGTAAAACACGTTATTGTTTGCGGACATTACGGATGTGGTGGTGTAAAAGCGGCTATGGGTAATTTATCTGTTGGAATTATCGATAACTGGATTCGTCACATTAAAGATGAATACCGTTTACATGATAAATATTTGAATTCTATTGAAGATGAAACAGAACGTTTTAATGCTTTTGTAGAAATCAATGCTAAAGAGCAAGTTTACAATTTAGCTAAAACTTCAATTGTACAATCAGCCTGGAAAAACGGTCAGGATTTGATGCTTCACGGATGGGTTTACGGTTTAAATTCTGGTTTTGTAACCGATTTGAATGTAACCATTTCTTCGAATGATGAACTTGATGATGTTTACCAATTGAGTAATCTATAAAAATAAAAAATCGCCTCAAAAGGGCGATTTTTTTTTATTCGTTTTCGTCTAGATTTTCATTGAATGCAGATGGTAACATCGTTGGAATAAACTTGATTAAAATCGGCAGTAATAAACTTCCGCCCGGAAGCAGGAATATTGTTAAGGACGGAATCGTTTTACAAATATCTAAAAGCTGTTTTTTTACTTTTTTCTTTTCTTTTGCATCTAAATCCCTTGTTGTAGAATAAGCTAATAGAACCATTAATTCTTTACTCTGAACAATTTCTTTAATTAACCTGTTTTTGTTTCTTATAATCAGTTTTACAACGCTGTGCGTCATCTGATCGTAGAAATGCTTAACCGGATTGGAGTAATTAAAGTATGGAATTTTCTTTTTATGAGTCGTAATAAAATCATGGGTTGTGTCGATGCTTGTTTTTACAAAATCATCGGCAACGCCCATCATTGAACCTAGAGAATACAAGAAATACGATTCTTCATTTTCGACAACGCCATCGCTCCACAATGCCATTCCGGCCATGTCAATTAAATAATAATGCTCTAAAGTATTTTTAAAATAATCTAATTGTAAAGTTTCCAGAGTATCTACGGTAACTTTCGAAAATTTAGAATAACGTATAGAAGCCTCAAAAAGTTTAATAAGCAAATCGTCGTGCTGCGATTTGATTGTTTTTGTTTTTAAAGCCAAACCTACGATTCCAAGAACCGTTTCTTCAATTCTTTTTAAATATTTTTCCGGAATTTGTCCGTGTTCTAAATATTGTCTAAAGGCCAAAACATCAATAAACAAAAGCGCATTAGTTACTAAATGCGAAAAGTTTTTGCTGATGATACTGTCATTAGTCTGCACTCTTTCATCAATTATACTTTCTAATGAATGAGAAGGAGTGTCTTTTGGAAGTAAGATCTTAAACAAATTAAACCCTTCCGGATTCATTTGTTTGTAGAATTTTAAAACTTCGGTAATAAAATTATTTGGTTCAGAATTTCTTTTTTCTAAACAAAAAACGTGATAAAGGGTATTTAATAAGGCAATTTTAGAAATTTCGGTTTTAAACCAGCCTTTTATCGGAATTGGAATTTGAGAATCAATTGCAATGATATGACCGTAGATAAAACCAGTTTCTCTAACTTTATAGTAAAAGGAATCTGTAGTTTCAAAAGGAATTGCCTCTGAAAACTTCTGCTCACTAAAAAACTTATCGATCCAGCCGTGTGCTGATGGGTTAATCATTGAATTATATTTATAGTTGCAAAGCTATATCTTTTTCTTGTTTTAGAGTGAATTAAAAATAAAATAACCACTAGATTTTTGTGAAATATAGTGGTTATTAGCGTTTTATTATTTTTTATTATTTAATTATCCCGGCACAGGCAACTCTTCCCCCGGCATTTCCGGTTGGCTGAGTTGTAAAATCATCTGTTCCCTGATGCACAATTAAACCTTTTCCTAACACATCTTTAGTTGCATCGCCACAGCCTACGCACCATTCGTCAGTAGTTAAGGTTATAGTTCCGTTACCTTTTTCATCAGCGGTAAAGTTTCCAATATCACCTTTATGATATTCTCCAACTCCCCATTTTCCATGTTTTTTAAAAGTTGGATTCCAGTGTCCGCCGGCAGAACTTCCGTCGGCAGCAGTACAATCTGCTTTTTCATGAATATGTATTGCATGAACTCCAGGCTGTAAACCAGAAACTTTTGCAGTAAAAGTTACTTTACCGTTTTTCTCCGTAAAAGTTGCAGTTCCGCTTACGTTACTACCACTTTTTGGTTCTAATGCTACAGTCAAAGTTTTAGCATCATTTGATTTTGTATTGGTCTTACAGCCAATGATTAAAGCTGTAATTATAGCGAATGATACGATCAGTTTTTTCATATATACGGGCATTTTAAATTAAAGATTAAGTAAATTTAACATAAAATAACGGAATAATTTGACTCTAAAAGTTAAAAAAAAGTCAAACTATACGTCGTAATTTAAGATCGATTGAGCACAAAAACAAAAAATATTGCTTAAATTCGTAATAGTTTTAACGAAAATTTTCTGAAACTAAATTTTTCTAATTCGTTCATATTTAATACTTAATGTTATGATGAAAAAGATTTTTATCCTCGTTTTAATTACTTCGATTTTATTTTCCTGTAAGTGTCAAAAAACAGATTCGGCCGCAAAACTCGACGGAACCTGGGAACTCAATTATATTACCGGACCTCGAATTACTTTTGATGGTTTATATCCGAATAAAAAACCCACTATAGCCTTCAATACAAAAGACAATCAGGTTTCTGGAAACAATAGTTGTAACTCCTATACCGGAAAATTGGTTGTAAACGGCAATAAAATTGATTTTACACAGCCAATGGCAGTTACTAAAATGATGTGCATTGACGGACAGCAAGGCGAACAAACTTATATGAGTACGCTTCAAAAAATTACATCGTATGATATTACAGATGATGGAAAAACGCTGAATTTGATTTCAGGAGATATTGCAATGATGAGATTTACGAAAAAGTAAACGACTTGTTTTACTTAAAATAATATGAGATGAAAACTAAATTATTCCTTTTATTAGTACTGTTTGGCTTTTTGAATTTTTCTGTATTTGCACAGCAAAAAAGCAAAAAAGAACTCAAAGCCGAAAAAGAATTACAAAAACAAAAAGAAACAGAAGCTTTAATTGATTCTAAAAATTTTGTTTTTGAAGCCCAAAAGGTCACACCACAAGGCGGACGGCTTATTATTTTAGATTATAATACTTATTTTTTGAAGTTTAATGCTGAAAAAACAACCTGTGATCTTCCTTTTTTTGGCCGTGGATATAATGTTGGTTACGGAAGTGACGGAGGAATTAAATTTGAAGGAATACCCGAAAATATTAAAATAGGGAAGAAGTCTAAAAATTATAGTGTGAGAGCCACCGTAAAAGGCAAAGACGATGTTTATGATTTAATATTTACTATTTTTTTTGATGGAGGAGCTTCACTTTCTGTCACCAGTAATAATAGAGGTCCAATTTCTTATGATGGAGAAATAAGCGCACCAAGAACACAAGAAACGAAAAATTAAAAAACTTTTTTTTATAATATAACTCCCATTTTTTAAATCAATATATTTTAGAATGCATAATTATTTAGAAACAAATTTAAAAATCAATACTATGAAAAAATTAAGTCTTATTTTTATTATGGCAGTTGCCGTGTTTTCATCTTATGCACAATCTTCGTTTAAAGAAGATGTAGATGTTTTACAAAGTGTTTACGGAAAATCTAAAGCCGATTTAGTAAAGCAGTATATGAATTTATCAGATGCTCAATCAGCAGCTTTTACGAAAGTGTATGATAATTATGAAACAGAACGAAAAAATCTCGGGCAGGAAAAATTTCAATTAATAAATGATTATGCACAAAACTATGCAACGCTTACAGATGCAAAGGCAGATGAATTAGCAAAAGGAACTTTAAAAAATCATCTGGCTTATGAAAAATTATTCTCTAAAACATACGGACAGGCAAAGAAAGCGGTTGGAGCAATAAATGCCGCAAAATTTATTCAGTTAGAAGTTTATTTGCAGACAATAATTAGAGCAGAAATTTTAGAATCGATTCCGTTTATTGGAGAATTAGACAAATCAAAAATCCAATAAAAATATCTTTATAAAATAAAAAACGGCAGTTATTTTTTAAATAACTGCCGTTTTTTATTTGTTTTAATGAAATTTATTTAGTCGTTTTAACTTCATAAATGGCATTAACCATTCCGTCACGGAAACTATCTAAAGTCAATTCCCAAAACATGATTCCGCCTAATTTTTTAGACTTTACATATTCTGTCTTTGCCTTAATAGATTTAATATCATCTGATGTTGCAAAAGTTTTAGTTCCTTCATTATACCAGTATGGAGCTTTTGCTTTATCATCCCAGAAATATTTCCAGCCATTTGCTTCTGTGTAAGTTGTAGCATAGTTTTTAAAGTCAGCACCTTGAAAATGCTCTCCTGCCTGATACAATCCGTTATTGATATTTTCTACATTTTTCCATTGTCTGGTATAAAATGCGCCTCCAATAATTAATTTTTCAGCAGGAACTCCAGCTTTCAATAAAAACTCAACCGCTCTGTCTGTAGATTCTTCTTTTGGATTTGTACTGTATAATGGTGTGTGATGTCCTGTAACTTTAGAATATCCATTGACTAAATCATAGCTCATGATATTGATTCGGTTTACTAATGGAGATACGGCTTTCCAATCAATCGATTCATCAAGATATTTTTGAAAACCTCCGGCAGCAAAACTCAACTCGTATTTTTTACCTAAAGTTGAACGAAGAATTTTAAGCAATTCGGTAAAATTTGGTTTGTCAACAGCTTGATATAAATGTCCAGGAAGGCCTTCAATTGCAGGATATTCCCAATCTAAATCTAAACCGTCAACTTTAAAGTAATCGCTCACTTCTTTTACTGATTTTGCGAATTTCAAACGACCATCAGCAGTAGAAAATGCATCCGAACATGGTTCGCAGCCGCCCCAGCCGCCAAGAGATAAAACGATTTTTAATTGTGGATTTTTAGCTTTTAGAGAAACTAAATGTTTTATGGTAATAGAATCTTTAGGAGAATCGACACTTAGTTTTCCATCTTTTAAATGACAAAAACTAAAGATAATTTGATCTAGTTTATTGACTTCGTACTCGTCAATTAGTTTAGAATCACCAGTATAATAAGCGATGATATCTAATTTCTTATTCTTCTGCGCAAAAATGTTTGTGGATATAAGGCAGATAAATAAAAGGGCAATTAGGCTAATTTGTTTCATTTTATGTTTTTTGAAGATTTAAAACGCTAAATATAAAACATTAGAATTTAAATTTTGCTATCAATCCTGTAACATAACCTCAATTTTAATAAAGATTTGTGAAATTGGTTGAAACCATATAAGTAATATAAGTTCATTTTAGAGTGGACAGAATTTTATTCAGTTCCAATATTCCGTAGAGACGCACAGCAGTGCGTCTAACATAACGTAGACGCACTGCTGTGCGTCTCTACAAAAAATGCCACAGATTTACAGGATTAAAATGATTAAAAAATCTGTGAAAATCCTTTAATCTGTGGCAAAACAAAAAAACATAGTTAGACGCACTGCTGTGCGTTTCTACAAAAAAACAATTTTTTTTAAATGAACTTATATAACTTATATGGTTCAAAAAAACAAAAAAAATAAACCCGCACAGTTTCGGACTTGTGCGGGTTTAAACAAATTAAAAGCTAAAAACTATTTTTGAATTAGAAGCAGTATGAATTTTCTGCAACTAATTTAGAGGCAATTGTTTCTCTTAATGCCACAACATTTGGCAGGTTGGTGTATTTTGTAAAACGTTTTAATCCCATTAACATCATACGTTGTTCGTCACCTTCAGAGAAAGAAGCGATTCCTTCTTTTCCTCTTAAGTTTACGATATCAACCGCTTTGTACAAGTATAATTTTGCCATAGCGATTTGCTCTTTTACTTTATCTTCACCTTCTCTTTTAGCTAATTTCTCAGTTCTAAGAATAGTACTTTCAGCCATGTAGATTTCGATTAAGATATCGGCAGCAGCCATCAATAATTGTTGGTGAGAATCTAAATCCGGACCATATTTTTGAACAGCGCTTCCTGCAACCATTAAGAAAACTTTTTTCAGGTTCGCAACGATTGTTTTTTCTTCTGCGAATAATTCAGAGAAATCCGGAGTATCAAAAGATGGAATTCCCATTAATTCTTCCTGAACTTTCATTGCTGGTCCAAGTAAATCAACGTGACCTTTCATTGCTTTTTTAATCAACATACCTACAGAAAGCATTCTGTTGATTTCGTTTGTTCCTTCGTAGATTCTAGCAATACGAGCATCTCTCCAGGCACTTTCCATTGGAGTATCTTCAGAGAATCCCATTCCACCAAAAACCTGAATACCTTCGTCAGAACAGTTTTGAACGTCTTCAGAAACCGCTACTTTCAAGATAGAACATTCGATAGCATATTCTTCAACGCCTTTCAATTCAGCTTCCTGATGACTTGTTCCTTCTGCTTCACGAGCAGCGATTCTGTCTTCGATGTCTTTTGCAGCACGGTAAGAAGCACTTTCTCCAGCGTAAGCGCTAGTTGCCATTTCAGCTAATTTAGAACGGATAGCTCCAAATGATGAAATAGAAGTATTGAACTGAATTCTTTCGTTAGCATATTTTACAGCTCCTGTAGTAACTCTTCTTTGAGCATCAAGACATGCAGCAGCCAATTTAATACGACCAACATTTAAAGCATTCATTGCAATTTTGAAACCGTTTCCTCTTTCAGATAACATGTTTTCAACCGGAACTTTTGTGTCGTTGAAGAAAACCTGACGAGTAGAAGAAGCACGGATTCCTAATTTATGCTCTTCTTCATTCATAGAAATTCCGTTTGAAGGATCGTTTTCTACGATGAAACCTGTAATATTTTTATCATCACCAATACGGGCAAAAACGATGAATACGCTGCAGAAACCTGCATTCGAAATCCACATTTTTTGACCTGTAATTAAATAATGAGTTCCGTCTTCAGATAAAACCGCTTTAGTTTTTCCTGAGTTAGCATCAGATCCTGCGCCTGGTTCAGTTAAGCAATAAGCTCCAAACCATTCTCCAGAAGCCAATTTAGGAACGTATTTTTTCTTTTGTTCTTCGGTACCGTAAAGTGTAATTGGCATAGTTCCAATTCCTGTGTGAGCACCAAAAGCAGTTGAGAAAGAACCAGTTGCTCCAGAAATGTAGTCACAAACTAACATTGTAGAAACAAATCCCATTCCTAATCCGCCGTATTCTTCCGGAACTGCAACTCCTAAAAGTCCAAGTTCACCAGCTTTACGCATAGATGATTCTGTATAAGCGTAATCTTTTTTCTCAAAACGATCTTTATGTGCCCATAATTCTTTGTCAACGAACTCTTTTACAGAGTCACGCATCATTAACTGCTCTTCAGAGAAATCTTCTGGTGTAAAGATATCTTCGCTCTTTGTTTCTTTAACTAAAAACTGACCACCACGGGTTACGTTTTTTTCGATTGTATCTGCCATTTTTTATTTTTTTAGAGAAAAGAAAATAGAATATAGAAAATAGATTTTGACTGGACTTACTTTAATCCGTTTTGAAAACCCATTGTCATTCTTTGAAATTCTTCTATTTTAATTTCTAATTGGTTAAATTGTTTTTCGTTTATATACTTTCTATGTGTAGCAATCAATAATTGCGTAATCAGTTCAAATGAAGAACCTAGAGAAATGTCTAAAAAATGACTGAAAGATTTATCAGTTCTTGAAGAACCTTCAGCAATATTACTAGGCATCGAAACAGAACATCTGCTTATTTGAGAACTTAGATCATATCTTTCATGTTTTGGAAACTCTACTAATAAATCTGAAATTTCATTAGCAATCGAGATTCCAATCTGCCAGATCTTCAAGTTCTTATAATTATGTCGCATTCTAAAAATCTATATTCTATTCTCTATATTCTATTTTCTTCTTTATAATACCTCGTAAACCCCCGCAGAACCTTGCCCAGTTCCCACACACATCGAAACGATTCCGTATTTGTTACCTCTGCGTTTCATTTCATCAAATAACTGAACAGAAAGTTTAGCTCCCGTACATCCTAGAGGGTGTCCTAAAGAAATTGCTCCACCGTTTACGTTTACGATTTCTGGGTTTATATTTAATTCACGAGTAACTGCTAAAGCTTGTGAAGCAAAAGCCTCGTTTAATTCGATTAACTCAATATCGTTTAATGTTAATCCCGCTTGTTTCAACGCTTTCGGAATTGCTTTTACAGGACCAATACCCATAATTCTTGGCTCAACACCAGAAGAAGCAAAGTTTACCAAACGTGCAATTGGCTCAAGGTTTAATTCTTTTACCATATCTTCGCTCATGATTAAAACAAAAGCTGCACCGTCACTCATTTGAGAAGAGTTACCAGCAGTTACACTTCCGTCAGCGGCAAAAACTGGTTTTAAGCCTGCTAAAGCTTCTTTAGAAGTTCCTGCTCTTGGACCTTCGTCTTTATTTACAACGTATGATTTTGTTTCTTTTTTACCATTTTCGTTGATGAAAGTCTGCTCAACAGTAATTGGAACGATTTGTTTGTCAAATTTTCCTTCTGCCTGTGCTTTCAAGGCTTTCATGTGAGAGTTGTAAGCAAACTCATCCTGATCTTCTCTTGAGATTTTGTATTGGTTAGCCACCGCTTCAGCAGTTAAACCCATTCCCCAATAGTAATCTTCGTGACCTGCAGCAGCAACTTTATAATCCGGAGTTGGTTTGTAACCTCCCATTGGAATAAAACTCATACTTTCTGCGCCACCGGCAATGATACAATCTGCCATTCCTGATTGGATTTTAGCAGTCGCCATTCCGATAGTTTCTAATCCAGAAGCGCAATAACGGTTAACTGTTACACCAGGAACATCTTCCACTTTTAGTCCCATTAAAGAGATCAAACGTCCAACGTTTAAACCTTGTTCTGCTTCCGGCATGGCATTTCCTACCATAACGTCATCGATACGTTTTTTGTCAAAATCAGGCAGTTCGTCCATCATAAACTGAATGGTTTCTGCAGCTAATTCATCAGGTCTTTTAAATCTAAAAACACCTTTTGGAGCTTTTCCAACTGCTGTTCTATATGCTTTTACTATATATGCTGTTTTCATTTGTTTTTGTTTTTTAAGAGTATAGAAGATAGAGTATAGAAAATAGACTTTACAAAGTCTCAAATCTATATTCTATTCTCTTTGTTCTATTTTCTAATTTCTAAGTGGTTTTCCTTTAGTCAACATGTACTGGATTCTTTCTAAAGTCTTACGTTCTGTACATAAACTCAAGAAAGCTTCACGTTCGATATCTAATAAATATTGTTCAGATACTAAAGTAGCTTCAGATAAATCACCACCAGCCATTACGTAAGCTAGTTTGTTAGCGATTTTTTTATCGTGCTCAGAAATGTATTTTCCAGCTTCCATTTGATCTGTTCCAACTAAGAACATTCCAAGAGCTTGTTTTCCTAATACTTTAACATCCGTTCTTCTGATAGGTTGTGTATAACCAGCTTCTGCCATTAACAAAGCATGTTTTTTTGCTTCAGCAATCTGACGATCTTTGTTTACTACGATAACATCTTTTCCATGTTGAAGAAGTCCAGTATCAAAAGCTTCATAACCAGAAGTCGAAACTTTAGCCATGGCGATTGTTAAGAAATACTCTTGAAGAACGTTTAATTCCACGTCATTTTTGCGGAATAAATCTGAAGCTCTTAAAGCCATTTCTTTAGATCCACCACCACCAGGAAGCACACCAACACCAAATTCAACTAATCCCATATAAGTTTCTGCAGCAGCTACTACTTTGTCAGCATGTAAGCTCATTTCGCATCCACCACCAAAAGTCATTCCGTGAGGCGCTACGACAACTGGAATAGAAGAATAACGAACACGCATCATAGTGTCTTGGAATAATTTAATTGCCATGTTCAATTCGTCGTATTCCTGCTCAACCGCCATCATGAAAATCATTCCGATATTAGCCCCAACAGAGAAATTCGCTGCTTGGTTTCCAATAACTAAACCTTGGTATTCTTTTTCAGATAAGTCAATTGCTTTATTGATAGCCTGAAGTACATCGCCACCAATTGTATTCATTTTAGATTGGAATTCTAAGTTCAAAATTCCGTCTCCTAAATCCTGAATGATTGCACCGCTGTTGCTCCAAACTTTTTTGCTTTCGCGTATGTTGTTTAGAATAATGAATGAATCTTGTCCAGGAACTTTTACTTGAGATTTTGTTGGAATGTTATAGAAATAAGTTGCTCCTTCTTTTACAGTATAGAAACTGTCGCTTCCAGAAGCCAGCATTTCAGTAACCCATGCAGCAGGCTCAAGACCTTCACCTTTCATGATTTCAATTCCTTTGGCAACACCAATTGCATCCCAGATTTCGAATGGACCATTTTCCCATCCAAAACCAGCTTTCATGGCATCGTCAATTTTGTATAATTCGTCTGAGATTTCAGGAACTCTGTTTGACACATAAGCAAACATTCCGGCGAAACTCTTACGGTAGAATTCTCCCGCTTTGTCTGTTCCTTTTACTAAAACTTTAAAACGATTGATTGGTTTATCGATAGTTTTTGTTAGTTCAAGAGTAGCAAAATTTGCTTTTTTTGCAGCGCGGTATTCTAATGTATCTAAGTCTAAAGAAAGAATATCTTTATCTACTTTTTTATAAAAACCTTGTCCGGTTTTGCTTCCTAACCAATTATTTTCCATCATTTTGTTGATGAAATCAGGAAGTTTGAACAATTCGTGTTGTTCGTCGTTCGGGCAGTTTTCATAAATACCGTTGGCAACGTGTACCAAAGTATCTAAACCAACAACGTCAACCGTACGGAAAGTAGCTGATTTTGGACGACCAATTACTGGTCCTGTCAATTTATCAACTTCTTCGATCGTTAATCCCATTTCTTTTACCAAGTGGAATAAACTCTGGATTCCGTAAATACCAATTCTGTTTCCGATAAACGCTGGAGTATCTTTAGCAACAACCGAAGTTTTTCCTAAGAATTTAGATCCGTATTCGTTTAAGAAATCCAATACTTGAGTAGAAGTTTTTGGGCCAGGAATAATTTCAAATAATTTTAAGTAACGCGCAGGGTTAAAAAAGTGAGTTCCGCAGAAGTGTTGTTGAAAATCTTCGCTTCTTCCTTCACTCATAAAATGAATTGGAATACCAGAAGTATTAGAAGTAACCAAAGTTCCCGGTTTGCGGAATTTCTCGATTTGTTCAAAAACTAATTTCTTAATGTCTAAACGCTCTACAACAACCTCAATAATCCAGTCAACATTGGCAATTTTTGCCATATCATCAGTTGTATTTCCAGTTGTGATTCGGCTTGCGAATTTCTGACTGTAAATAGGAGAGGGTTTTGATTTTAATGAATTCGCCAAATGTTCGTTTACCACACGGTTGCGAACGGCTTTACTTTCAAGTGTTAATCCTTTTTTAGCTTCAGCTTCAGTCAGTTCGCGAGGTACGATGTCCAGAAGTAAAACTTCAACACCAATGTTAGCAAAATGACAAGCTATACCTGAACCCATAATTCCGGATCCAATTACAGCAACTTTTTTAATTGTGCGTTTCATATTTGTAAAATTTGTTTTTTTGGGTAGAATTTGAATTTTCCTTTAAAAAAGATTATTCATTTTCTGGGTTTTCTGTTTGCTTCGCCAGATCGCTGGCGGTCGTGTGATTGAAAATATTTTTATCCTGAATTAATTCGTTTATGATTTCAGAAACTTCTATAAAATGTTTCAGTTTTTCGTCTGATACATGTTTTCTAACCGTTTCATTAAATTTCAGAACTGTATTTTTAGATAAATCTCTTTTTTCTTTTCCAAAATCGGTTAGGTAGATTAAAACACCTCTTCCGTCACTTGGGTTCTTTTTGCGAACAATTAAACCTTTTTCTTCCATAGATTTAAGTGTTCTCGTTAAGCTGGTTGCTTCCATACCCATTCTTGGGCCTAAAGCGGTTGATGGAGTTCCTTCTTCCTTATCCATACTTAAAAGAGCAAATCCTGTTGCCATGGTAGCATCGTACTTTGCAGCCTCTTCATTATACATTCTTGAAACAGCCTGCCATGTAGCTCTCAAAATATAATCTATTGTTTTGTCTTTCATAGGTAACTATATCGATTTCAAATATAATTAAAAAATACTATGCATGCATATAATTTTTTAATAAATTTTTGGTTAGTTAAAAAATCCCACTGATTTAGAGTGGTTTGGTGGTTTATTTAGAGTGAAATATACTATTCTTTTTTTGGATTTTAACATTTTTGATGGTGTCAAAATCTTTTTTTAATTTTAAAATCGGGTTTAATTCTTCATTCTTCAAAAAATTATGAATTTAATTCAATAGAATTTTCAGGTTCGTATCTTGAAATTGAATCCTGAAAAATCTTTTTTATACGATTTCTGAGTCCTTCGGGTCTTAAAATTTCAACACAGCTTCCAAAACCCAGAAAAAGCCTTTCCATTTCATAATTTGGTATTACAAACAAATGCACGATAATGCTTCCATCTTCATTTTCTTTTATAACACGCTGAGAAGTATGCAAAGGTTTTGTGATGATGTACGGGGCATTTGAAGCATCGACCCACAATTCAATTCTCTTTGCTTTTAATCCTGAATTGACTGTAACTCCAATTACATCTTTATAATAATTATCTGCATCAAAATCTTCTTCTAAATAAGGAAGATTAAAATCATAATCAATAGAAATTATTCTGTCCAAAGCTAAATTTGTAATTGGCTGTGATGCTTTTTTCTTCCCAATTAAAAACCAGCGGTTGTTGAATTCCTTTAATATAAAAGGATGAAAATGAAATTTAGTTTCCTCAGCAGATTTAAAAGATTTATAAGTAATAATCAGAACCATTTTCTTGATAATCGCCTGATAAATTTCATCTAAATAATGAAGACCTTTTAGATTCTCATTTTTATCTAAATAAATTACGGGTTTTGTATGTGATTTTTCGGCGTAGATTTTATCTTCCAAACGCTGTAAAATATCCGATACATCATTAAATAGAGAGAAATCTTTGAATTGTTTTAACATCGAAACTGTTTCGGTTAAAACATTCATATCCGTTTCCGTCAGCGGAATATCAGTTATTGTGAAATCTTCGTCTTCATATTTATAATACTTTTTATCGTAAACAACAATTGGCGCATTGTAACCTAGTTTTTCACTTCGCATCAATTGAATGTCCATTTGAATCGTTCGCTTGCTTATAGGATTTTCCCGGCCTTCATATTCAAATAAAGCTTCAGAACAGCATTCGATTAAATCTTCTAAAGTCCATTGCCGGTATTTATTCTGCAAACATTTGTCAATGGTTTTGTACCGAATTAAGGCGTTTTTGTTTTGTGACATAATTATATCGGTTTTGGTCGCAAAAGAGTTAATTTTTATTTTATGCCACAGATTAAAAGGATTAAAAAAATCTGCTGAAATCTCTTAAATCAGTGGCATAAATAAAACATAGTTTATATTTATTTACAGATAAAAATACTGATTTTATTGTAATACGCAACAGCTTTGCGTAGTAGTTTTAAAACTTATTCAAAATGAGTATTTCTACTATTTTTTTGTTAAATAAAATCGTCTACTTTTACCGCACAAATTTTAACAATACCACATGGGGAAACTTTACTCGCTGCACATATATTGTGTCTTTTTTATAACCACTTCATTATTTGCTTTTAATACAAATGGCAGAAGTAATTTATCTCTTAAGGATTGTTATAATCTTACTGTTCCTCCAACTGTTGATTTTAATTTTACTAATAATAATGCCTGCTCAGGTACCCCTGTGACATTCAATGCAGTAGTTACCGGCGCGGCACCTTTTAGTTATAAATGGGATTTTGGAGACGGTACTTCAGCAGCAATAAATAACCCGAACCATGCTTTTACAGCGCTTGGCTGCGGATCTCAAAACTTTACTGTAAAACTTACGGTTACAGATGCAAATGGTGAAGTAAATTCGGTTACCAAAACTGTTTCGGTTAAGCAAAAACCAGATCTAAAATTCGTAGATTTAAGTGCTCCTACATCTGCAAAACCTTTTGAAAGATGCGGTGATAATAACTCGAATCCAAAATATACTATAAATGTTGGAAACAGCTCGGCTTCTGCTTCTTGTGTCACATCTTACAATGTAGATTGGGGAGACGGAAGTACAGAAACTAATGTTGTATTTCCTAAAAAACACGAATACAAAAAATTAGGTTCGTTTAATATGGTAATTACTGCAATGGGAACAAGTACCTGCAATAATTCAATTACCTATGTAGTAAAAAATTCGAATAACCCAATTGGGGCGCTTATTGCACCGGGTAATACAACAAACTTATGTACACCTGTACCGCCAATGGATTTTGCAATAGGATCGTGGGGACTTAACCCGTCAGATACCAATTATCAGGTAAATTATGGCGATGGAACTTTCCAAAGTTATACACAGGCACAATTAGAAAGTTCTCCATATTATAACAGTTTAAATCCGCAGGCGTCACAAAATTTCCCTATTCCCCATACGTTCACACGATTTAATTGTCCGTCAGGAAATACTGTTACATTAACTATAACAACTTCTTGCGGAAGCACTTATTTAACAGCCGGGCCAATTATTATTTTAGATGTTCCCGTAATAAGTTTCAACGTACAAAGTATAGCGTGTGCTAATACGTATACTCAATTTCATAATACAACTCAGGCAGGTTATACAAACGATTGCAGCACTTATAATGTATACACTTGGGATTTTGGAGACGGAACACCTGTTTCCAGAGAAGTAAGTCCTTCTCACGTCTATACTCAGCCGGGAACTTATACCATAAAATTATCTGCTCAAACTCCCTGCGGAATTGGAAGATCAACCACGCAGACTATTTGTGTAGAGCCTGTATTAGTACCAAGTTTTACTTATGCAACAGCTTGTGCTTCAGAAAATGTTCAGATAACGAATACAACAGACACAAGTTTAGGCTGCGGTGCAGAAAGTTACTATTGGGAAGTTTTGAGTTATTATGAAGGATTTTGCGGAAAAGGGCAGGGACAATCTTATTTTGTAAATGGTCAGTATGTTAGAAATCCAGTTATTAATTTCAGTAATCCGGGAACATACGAATTACGATTAAGAACACTAAATTCTTGCGGTGTTTATCAATATACATCAAGGTCTATTCAGGTAAAAAAGAAGCCGGTAATCAAATTAGATCCTATTTCTGATTTCTGTAAATCTGCCACAATCAGACCAGTTGGTACAGTAGTAGAAACTTGTTCTCCAAGTTCAGAGATTACCTATTTATGGAGTTTTCCGGGAGGAACGCCTTCAACATCTACATCATTAAATCCGGGTTCTATTAATTATAGTAAAACCGGAAATTATACGGCTACTTTTAGTGTTACAAACAGCTGTGGAACAACAAGTGTATCAAGAAATTTTTCTGTAGATATGGTTCTTTCGCCTGTAATAACGCCTAAAACGGCAGTAATTTGCAGTGGAAATTCATTTCAGATCACGCCAGTCAGCAACGGAACTACAGATAATGTACCAGCCGGAACAACTTTTGTTTGGTCGAATCCGGTAGTTACTCCTGCAGGAGCAATAAGCGGTGCATTTGCAGAAACAACACCAAGAACAAGTATCGGTCAGACTTTAACCAATCTTACCAATAATCGAGCAACGGTTGTTTATACCGTTTCACCAATTTCTAAACTTTGTCCGGGACCAGACTTTACGATTACAGTAACAGTCGATCCATTGATAAATGTAACGGAAATTATAAAGCCGGGAACTTGTTTTGAAGCTAACGACGGTGCAATAAACATAACAGTTGCAGGAGGAATTCCATTTACAACAGGCGCACCTTATACGTATACGTGGACAGGTCCTGACGGATACACGAGTTCGAACCAAAACATTTCGAGCTTAAAACCAGGGTATTATAATTTAACAGTAGGAGATAATGGTAATTGTCCGTTTTCACGATCGTATTATGTTGGTGAACCGGGGAAATTTCAAATTTTAGGAGAATACAAGCAAGACATTACCTGTTTTGGTTTAAACGACGGAAGAATTAATGTAAATGTTTCTGGCGGAAATTTACCTTATATCTATGTATGGACAAAAGACGGAAACCCTTTTACTGCAAATTCCGGAAACCTGAGCAATCTGGAGCCGGGAGTTTATGATGTAACCATTACAGAAAAAAATAACTGTGGAATTCTACATGGAAATTACAAGATCGAAGAACCGCCATTGTTAGAACTTAGTTTTGTAAGCAAAGTTGATATTTTATGTTATGGCTATTCTACAGGAGAAATTGATGTAAAAACCGTAGGAGGTAGAGTAACAGAAACTTCTCCGGGTGTTTACAGCTACAGCTATTTTTGGACAGGCCCAAACGGATATACGAGTTATTCTCAAAATCTAAGAAATGTTCCAGCCGGAAATTACCATCTAACCGTTTCAGATAATTCGGGCTGTACAGATGACTTAGATGTTATTTTACTTCAAAACGATGAAATAAAATTAGAATATACCAAAACCGAAATTGCGTGTTATGATTATGGCGATGCTTCGATAACGATTAATAAGATAACTGGCGGAGTTCCATTTGCAACTGGAGATCCGTACATTGTTAAATGGAGCAATTTAGGAACCGGACTTGTACAGAATAATTTATCAGCAGGAACTTATATTATTTCTATTACAGATGCAGTTGGCTGTCCTAAAGATTTTAAGATAGTAATCGACAACGCGCCAATTTTTAAAATCGATCCAGATATTAAAAAAATATCTTGTTATGGCGAAAAAGACGCTCATATCCGTTTAAATCTTGTAGGTGGAAAAGCGCCTGTAAAATTAGTTTGGGATGATGACGCAACAGCCGGAATCGAAAGAAATAATTTAGGGCCAGGAACCTATTCGGTAACCATTACAGATGGAAAAAATTGCGTGATTAAAGGTTCGTGGATCATTGATAATCCTTTGCTTTTAGAATTAAATGCCGATGTTAAAAATCCGTTAGACTGTCTGAATGCCAATACAGGTTCAATCAATTTGGTAGTAACGGGCGGAACGCCGCCATTTACATACGAATGGTCAAATGGTGCAACTACTGAAGATTTAGAAAATTTAATACCAAATAATTATACCGTAAAAGTAACCGATGCCAACGGATGTAATAAATCAGCATCATTTAAAATTACCCGTTTCGAACAGCTTACACCTTCAATCGAAGTGCTAACAGATTTTAACTGCGATACCAAACATGTAAAGCAAACATTTGTAGGTCATGTAAAAGGAGGAATTCCGCCTTATACATTGAGCTGGTCAGATGGAGTAGTTTCTGGAGCCAATGGTGAAATTATGAATACCGACAATAACGGTTTGGTAATCTTTACTGTAAAAGACAGTTTTGGCTGTTCTGCCGATGTTTCATACAATGTCGATACGCCAGTTTTAGGTATTGCGAACTTCTCGACAGGTTCTTACGGAAAAGACATGTACGATTTATATTCAATTTACGATCCTATCACGTTTACCAATTTAGCGACTGGAACTTTCACATTAATTTCCTGGGATTTTGGAGATGGAAATTTCTCAGACGAAGAAAATCCAAAACATATCTATACTAAAGAAGGAACTTATACCATAAAACAAACCGTAACCTATCCTTTTGGTTGTCAATACACGTACAGCACAACATTAAAAGTAGAAAAAGGATACAGCTTAATTATGCCAAATGCCTTTACACCAAATAATGACGGAATGAACGATACGTTTGCGCCGGTATTCCTTGGTTTATCAGACATTACCTTAGACGTTTATGATACTTGGGGCGCTGTTATTTATTCAGAAACCGGAACAAACATCAGAGGCTGGAATGGAAAAGTAAAAGACATAGATGCCGAAAACGGAAACTACTATTATAAAATAACCTTAAATACCTTTTATCACCATACTGTAGTAGAAAAAGGAGCATTTACACTAATTAAATAAGCAACAGAATAACCAATGAGATTAAAACTATTTATTATAATTATTACATGTTGCTTCTATTCTCAGGCAAAAGCGCAAGATCCTATTTTTACACAATATTTTCTAATTCCAGAAACCCTAAATCCGGGATTTACAGGATTTATGGAAACGACCTATGCAGGTATTATTCACCGTGAACAATGGCCAGATTTAGATCTTAAAATAGATACCGATTATGCATTTGTAAATACATGGAGCGATAAATTAAACAGCGGTTTAGGAATCAGTTTTTTAAACCAAAGAGAAAACCTGACCAGTTATAATTATTCGCAGATCAATGCAAATTATGCCTATAAAGTAAGACTAAACGACGACTGGTATTTTAGACCTGCAGTCGAAGCCGGTTTGGGATTAAAATCATTTGGATTTCAAAATTTATTGCTCGAAGATCAAATCAATATTCGAACAGGTGTAATCAATTCAAACACAATGGATCCGACATTATTAAACAGAAAAATGACATTTTTCGATGTTTCTGCCGGAATGGTTTTCAATAACGATAATGCTTGGGTTGGCCTTTCGATGAAACACCTTAACAAACCGAATATTGCCTTTAGTTCAGATGGAAATGTGCCGTTAAACACATTTTTCTCCCTAAGCGCTGGTTACGAATTCCTTGTAATAGATTATATCGATGTATTGCTGCTTCCATACGAAACCAAGTTTTTTGTAACTTCAAATTACATGCAGCAAGGCCGATACAACCGACTTGATTTAGGAGCGTCGATATTATTCGAAAAAATATTCTTTGGCGCAACTGCCGTAACAAATCCCGCAAAAAATGGAATCAATGGCGATTTGTTAACGTCTGTAAACCTTTTCACAGGCTTGCAATATGAACATTTAAGATTCGGACTTTCATACGATTTAAACACAACAAAAATTGGAAAAACCGGCGGAATCTACGAACTTTCGTTAACCTATCAGTTTGATTTAAGCAGAAAATGTTTCGGCTGTCCTAACTATTCGGGGAAATAAAATAAGAATATTAACTTGGGCGTGTCCCTCCGGGTCGGGCTTTCGGCTATATCTTTTGTTCCGTTTCTCTTCACAAAAGGATACCGCCTCAATCCCTCACGCATCTGCGGTAAACAATAAAAATTGTTTTTAATAATAAAAAATGATTCCAATTTTCCGTCCAAATATTCCACACAAACATACTGTAGAGACGTACCGTAGAGACGCACAGCAGTGCGTCTCCGCAACGATTATCCACAACGTAAAGCACATACAAAAAACCCGACAGGTTTTTAAAACCTGTCGGGTTTAATTATTATGGCATATTGGTGTCGAATTACTTTGCGTAGACGCACTGCTGTGCGCCTCTACGGTGCGTCTCTACGGAATTTCTTTGCGGATAATTTTACGTTAATAAAGAAATCTCTTTTTCAATATTAATTCTCGCTTTCTCCTCATATAAATTTCGGAATTCCTCGGTTTGAAAAATAAACTCATTTTCGAGAAAATGTTTCAGGGCTTTGGCACGCCCGGGTTTATATAAAAAATCAGGATAAATTCGGTATTCCTTTCTAATTTGTTCAAAATAGATTTTATAATCTTCCCAATCTCTGGCAAGAATTTTCAAATCAAAATCAATCAGCCAGTTAATATCCTTAATATTATTATGCTGATGTTGCTGCGTAGCACAAATAGCATCAAATACTAATTGCTTATTTAAGTTGACATTTTCAGGTAAAATTGCCAAAGCATATTCGGCGCTTTTAAGTTCGTTATCTTTTTTAGAAGCCGAATAAACAAAATCATGATAAAAAATAGAAAATAATATCTCATTTGGATTTTGAAGTTTATCACGATACGTTTCAAAACTCTCAATCATAGCCGAAATATGAGTTAAGTTATGATAATGTCTTGATTTTGTTGAATATGCCTTTTCTAAATCCTGCCAGTTTTTTTGAATATCATTTGCTGAAAAGCCAATATTTAAAAGTAATTCAGAATAGATTTTCTCTAAATTCATGATCTTTTTTACTCAAATTTAAAATTCTTTTTTCACTACGCAAAATAATTGCGCACTAGTTCTGAAATCTTTGTTCAAGAAATAAAACAATAACCATTGTCTAATTTTAAAAACCAGAAATTATGAAATTCAATTTTTTAGCAAAAGAAAAAAACAATATAGTTAATCACGAAAATGCACCAGCTTTTTCTTTAACATCAGAATACGAATTGTACGCAGCAGTTGTAACAACAAGTTTAAACGCTTCATTTTATGAAAAAGATACAACTCGTTTAGAAAGAATAAAAAGTTTAATCAAAAAAAGCAATCCGGTATTTGTAGCAAAACTTGCTGTTTATGCCCGTAACGAAATGCATATGCGTTCTGTGCCATTAGTTTTGGTTGTAGAGTTAGCCAAAATATATTCTGGTGATTCATTAATCAGTAAAATGATTACTCACGTAATTCAACGTGCAGACGAGATAACAGAATTATTGGCTTACTATCAAATGGCAAACGAACGAAACGGTGTTAAGAAATTAAACCGTTTATCAAAACAAATACAAAAAGGTTTAGCAGTTTCGTTTAACAAATTTGACGAATACCAATTCGCAAAATATAATCGTGATGGTGTTGTAAAATTAAAAGATGCTTTGTTTTTGGTTCATCCAAAAGCAAAAGACGAAGCACAGCAAGCAATCTTTGATAAATTGGTAAACAATACTTTGCAAACACCATATACATGGGAAACAGAATTGTCGCAATTAGGTCAAGTAAAATTTTACAACCACATTGAAAAACAAAAAGCATTCAAACAAAAATGGGAAGAATTAATCGATAGCGGTAAAATAGGTTACATGGTTTTGTTACGTAACTTACGAAATATCTTAGAAGCAAATGTTTCAGGTTCTCATATGTTGAAAGTATGCGATTACCTTTCTAACGAAAAAGCAGTCGCCAACTCAAAACAATTGCCATTCCGATTTTTAGCATCGTATCGTGAAGTGAAAGACTTGAATTTCAAATACACTTCAATGGTTTTAGATGCTTTAGAAGATGCCGTTATGATTAGTGCTCAAAACATAAAAGGTTTTGATGTTAATACATCGGTTGTAATTGCCTGCGACGTTTCGGGTTCTATGCAAAAAGTAATCTCACCAAAAAGTAAAGTAATGCTTTACGATATCGGTTTGATGTTAGGTATGTTGATGCAAAGCCGTTGTCAAAATGTAGTAAGCGGTATGTTTGGTGACCGTTGGAAAATAATCAATATGCCAAAACGAAGCATATTGGCCAACGTTAATGAATATTACAAACGCGAAGGTGAAGTGGGTTACGCTACAAACGGTCATTTGGTTGTAGAAGATTTAATAAACCGAAAAGAAATTGTAGATAAAGTAATGTTGTTTACAGATGTTCAAATGTGGAATAATACGTACACAAAAGACTCATTTGCAAACTCCTGGAACCGATACAAAACTATCGCACCAAACGCAAAATTATATTTGTTTGATTTGGCTGGTTACGGTCAGTCACCAATAAACATCGAAAAAAACGATGTATATTTAATAGCCGGCTGGTCAGATAAAGTATTTGATGTTTTAAATGCTTTAGAAGATAAAAACAGCGCGTTGAATTACATCAACCGAATAGAATTGTAAAAAAGAATCTGCTGCGCAAAATAATTGCGCAGCATGATTTGAATATTTGTAAAAGAAATAAGTTCATTGAAAATAAGAATAATAAACAAGTGTCGTAGATAAGTGTTACTTCGTTAAATACGTTGTCGCAGGTTCGAGCCCTGCCATTTCCGCAAAGAAAAATAAAAACGGAAGTGTAGCTCAGTTGGTAGAGCCCGTAATGTCATTTATTGCATATTGCCTTGTTTTAAAAAACATTGGTGTCGTAGACAAGAGTTACTTCGAGGGAATTGTGTTACAGGTTCGAATCCTGTTCAGATGATCTGATGGTGTAAGTGGAAACACGCATAAATAGTCTCTTGTCGCTCATAACCCGATAAAATAAAAAGAATGTCGTAAATAAGAGATACTTCGTCTCAAATTTGGGGAGGAATAACGAAGTTGTAAAAGCAGCAAGGTTATCCAGTTCGACTCTGGCAAGGCAAGCCCCGTTTCTCTTATTGCTTTTTACTTCTTTTAAAAAATGAAAAATGTCGTGCGCAAAGAGCTACTTCGTTCAAAAAATAACTCTTGCCAATTATTACTTTTTCAAAAAATAAGATGCCGTGTATAAAGTGCTACTTCGTTGGTTAATTTATTAGGTTCGAGTCCTAAATTATCACTTATACAATATTGCTCTTAAAAAAAGAGTGTCGTCAGGAAATGGTTCCTTCGTTCCAAAGAAAATTAAACCATTCCTAAACATTACCTCTTTTAAAATTAAAAAAATGTATGTAGAAAAAACATATTATTTGTCATTTCGAGGAACGAGAAATCTCCGCAAGTAACTCCGTAACGAGAGTCCAATCTTTGTAGAGCTTCTCGTGGAGATTTCTCGTTCCTCGAAATGACAAACTGTGTGTTAATCACTTAAAATAAAACTTTGCGCTCTTGGGAGAAATACGTCTTCGCTGAGCAAAAAACTTAGAATTAAAACAGCTACGCAAAATAACTGCGCAGTACAAAACAACCTTTGTACTATCAAAATAAAAGAAAAAATGAACACACAAATAAACGGTACAGATATATTAGAATTAGGATTTCCGGAAGGAAAAATAATTGGGATTGCCTTAAAAATAAACAGCAAAAGAAACGGTTTTACGCGTGATGAAATGATCACAAATTTTAAAAACGTTTTAGAAACTCCAGAAAACTATATCGACGATAAAATTTTCAGCAAACTAGCTGTTGCTTTAATCGAAAAAGCAAATGAAAACCCAGAAGATTTCATTGCTTTAAATGAAAACCCAAAAGCATATTCTGCTTACGGATTAGATCATATCGAAGACGGGGCCAGAAAACAAATGGAAGTTGCCATGAAACTTCCCGTTACAGTTGCCGGAGCTTTAATGCCAGATGCGCATCAAGGTTACGGATTACCAATTGGCGGAGTTTTAGCCACAAAAAATGCCATTATTCCGTATGGTGTTGGTGTTGATATTGGATGTAGAATGGCGTTGTCGGTTTATGATATTCCAGAAGATTTTTACTTTGAAAACGAAGCCAAATTCAAAAAAGAATTAATAGCCAATTCTATTTTTGGAGCAGGTCACGGATTTCACGGTCAATACAAATCAGATCATGCGGTTTTAGAAAATGATACTTTTAATATGAATCCGTTTGTGAAGAATTTAAAAGATAAAGCCTGGTCGCAATTAGGATCTTCTGGCGGAGGAAATCACTTTGTCGAATTCGGAATCATGGAATTTGCAAAAGACGATGCCGTTTTGAATATTCCAAAAGGAAAATATGTCGCTTTATTAACGCATTCAGGTTCACGCGGAATGGGCGCAACAATTGCCGGACATTATACCAAAATTGCCAAAGACGAATGTAAACTTCCAGAAGTAACAAGAAACTTAGCTTACTTGGATATGAATTCACAATTAGGACAAGAATATTGGCTTGCGATGAATCTTGCAGGAGATTACGCTTCGGCTTGTCATGAAATTATCCATAATAAAATGGAAAAAGCTTTAGGCGCTGCAATTTTAGCCAAAGTCGAAAACCATCATAATTTCGCATGGAAAGAAATCTGGAACGGCGAAGAAGTAATCGTACATAGAAAAGGAGCAACCCCAGCCGGAAAAGGCGTTATGGGAATCATTCCGGGAAGTATGACTGCACCGGGATTTTTAGTGAGAGGAAAAGGAGAGGAGAACGCCATAAATTCTGCTTCACACGGAGCAGGAAGACAAATGAGCAGAACTCAAGCGATAAAAAACATCACACAAACCGAAATGAAATCTATCTTAAAAGATCACGGCGTTACGCTTATTGGAGCAGGACTTGACGAAGCACCAATGGCGTATAAAGATATCAATCAGGTTATGGAAGCACAACAAGATTTAGTAGATGTAGTTGCCAAATTTACTCCAAAATTAGTGAGAATGGCGGATGACGGGAGTAGAGAGGACTAGTGGTCAGTGATCAGTTTTGAGTGTTCAGTCACAGTCGCAGTTTTCAGCGTAGAGACGCACAGCAGTGCGTCTAACACAACGTATCCTCATTTTATGTCATTTCGACGTAAGGAGAAATCTCCACGAGTAGCTCCGCAACTTGAGTCTAATCTTTGTAGAGTTTCTTGCGGAGATTTCTCCTTACGTCGAAATGACAAACTTTGTGTAAAAAACTTTGCGACTCTGCGACTTCGCGAGATTAAAAACAAACCAAAGATCAAAAAGAAACTTTGCGTCTTAGAGCCTTCGTGACAAAAATAAAAATATGAATAACAAATACGAACGACTGAAAACAGAATTAGAAACAGTTGGCAATGGAAAAATGAAAGCATTTGGAGACTCAATGCGGCCCATATTAAAAAGCGGAAGTCTCTTAACATTTCAAAAAAGCGAAAATTATCAAATCGGCGATATCGTATTCTGCAAAGTAAAAGGCAGATACATCGACGCCCATAAAATCATAAAAATCGACACAAACAAAGGTTTCCTAATCGCCAACAACCACGGATTCGAAAATGGCTGGACAAAAATCATTTACGGAAAAGTAATTCAGGGCGAGTTTAAAAATGAGGTGATTTACGCGAGAAGTGAGAAGTGAAAAGAGAATAGATGCAAGAACCAAGAAGAAAGATTTGAATGTTTTTCTCTTGCTTCTTTCTTCTATTATCTAAAATCTAAAATAAACAGAGAAAAGAATCAAGAGGCAACAATTGAAAGTCTTGTTTCTTGCTTCTTTCATCTAAAAATCTTAAAAAAAATGACATACATAGACATAGGAATTAACCTAACCAATAAACAATTCCAAAACGACATAGACGATGTTGTACAAGACGCGATCGATGCCGACGTTTCGCAAATGATCCTGACCGGAACAAGCGTACGAAACAGCGAAGCTTCATTAGAAATCGCAAAACAATATCCGGGAATATTATATTCGACAGCCGGAATTCATCCGCATGATGCGAAGAGTTTTGATGCACAAAGCATTTCGAAACTGCGGAATTTATTAAAGCAGAAACAAGTCGTTTCCGTTGGCGAATGCGGACTCGATTTTGATCGTGACTTTTCGCCCAGAAACAAACAGGAACAATGTTATAAAGCGCAATTAGAATTGGCGATCGAAGTCGAGAAACCTTTGTTTTTGCACGAAAGAGCCGCTTTCAATAGTTTTATGAATATTACCAAAGACTATTTACCGCAATTGCCAAAAGCCGTTGTGCATTGTTTTACGGGAACGCTGCAAGAAGCCAAAACCTATCTCGATAACGGATTTTATCTTGGTTTTACCGGAGCGATTTCTGACACCAAACGTTTCAGTCATTTAAAAGAAGTCATTCAATACGTTCCGCTTGACCGAATGATGATCGAAACCGATGCGCCGTTTATGCTTCCAAAAAATACTCCAAACAGTCTTTTAAAGAAATACCACGAACGAAGATGCGAACCTGCTTTTCTGCCTTTTGTTGCCGGAACAATTGCACAGTTTAAAGGGATTACTTTAGATAAACTGGCGGAGGAAACGACTAGGAATGCTAGAAGTTTTTTTAATATTTAGGGTTTCTATAAAAGATTATTTGTTGGCTTTTAAATCAGGTGTTTGTACTTGGTTTAAGGGCTTTTTGTTTGTATATATTTGACACGAATAATGAAAAAAATAGTAAAATTGTGGAAAATCGTAAAATATAATTTGAATTTTTATCCACTTTCGGTTAAAGAATCAAAAGTTAACCCACTTAAGTAATTAGATACAAAAAATAAAAATTATGAGTTTTAAACTATTAGCAATTAGACCGCTTGAGAAATGTAATAAAAAGTTGTTGAAAAACTTAATTGAGAATCAAATTTATCAATTTTATAATGATTATGAATTTAGTGAAGGGATGGGCAAAACTTTAGGTGATTATCCAGAATCAAAAAATGTAATAAAAATTAATGAAAAAGATACGTTTGTACCTATAGATTTATATGGAAAAAATATAAATGTTTCTGCAATAGTTGGTAAAAATGGCAGTGGAAAAAGTGCATTAATAGAATTACTTATTGCAGCTATTGTTAAAATTTCAACAATTATAAATAAAAATTTTATCAATCCTGAAGATTTATATCACAAGGATGAAAATGACTTTAATAAATATAAAGATGATGTTGATAAATTCAACAAAAGTTTTAAAGATGACTTAAAAAATCTGAGAGTAGAAATTTATTTTCAGCATAATGCAGAATTAGTAGGAATTAAAAATGGAAAGGTTAATACTTATATTAGTGGTAATGCTTCAAAATTTAGATGCCTTCAATTAATAGATGATAAAATTTTTATCAATGACCAGAGTAATGAAGATATTGTATGTTTTTCAGTAAATGATTTAGATGATGCAAATCCATTTAATCAAAAAATGAATCAGGAATTATTCTATTTTTTTAAAGATTTATTTTACACTATGGTAATTAATTATTCTCATTATGGATTTAATACTAATGAAATTGGTGAATGGATAAAAGGTGTATTTCATAAAAATGATGGTTATCAATTTCCAGTTGTGATAAATCCATATAGGGATGAGGGTAATATTGATATTAATATAGAAAAACAGCTAGCTAGGTCACGTTTCTTAGTAAATATTTTGCAGGAAAAAAAATTACGCACAATCCAAAAAAATAAAACCATTTCATACGTAACTATAGAATTAGATAGCTCCAAATTTTTATGGGATATGCGTAGCCAAGGAGATAAAAGAATAAATAATTCTAAAAAAGAAAAAGATCAAATACTTAAATTAATTTGTGAGAAATTTTATTTTGAAAAAAATGTTAAGGATAATAGACAGAATTATTTTTTCAATTTTGCATTTGATTATGTATTAATAAAACTAAGAAAAATTAGTAATTATTCTCTTTATAGTGAATATCGCAAATGTTTTGAAGATAGAACAGTTGAAATTAATGGAAAAAAAATACAACAATTTAGAATAATTTTAAATGAATTGTTTGAAAACTATTTAGAAGTATTATTTGGAAATTTTAGTCATGTTACTCATAAATTTAAACAAGCTTTATTTTTTCTCCAATATTGTTATATAAATGAAAATGACATTATGGAAAATAAAAAGAATAAAGTTATTGATATTGAGGAACTTTATGATTGGATAAATTCTGCATATTTAAAGTCCTTAAAACTTGCAATTAAAAAATTTGATAAAGAGGATGAATTAAGATTTAAAGAAAACTTAATTCAAGATTTAAGTATTGGTATATTTAGATTAGAACATTCATTACCATCTTTTTTTAAAATTGAATATTACTTTGAAAATAAAATTACTACGAATAATTTTTCAAATTTTAGTTCTGGAGAAAAACAAAAAATATTTAGTATACATTCAGTGATTTATCATTTGAGAAATTTGCTATCAATTAAAGAAAATAATGTGGTTGGATTAAAAAATTCTATTATTCAATTAATTACATATAAAAATGTAAATATAATTTTTGATGAAATTGAATTGTATGCACATCCCGATTTTCAGAGAACTTTTCTAAGTGATTTATTAAATTCATTGAATACATTAGAATTAAAGGAATATTTTTTAAATATAATTTTTATTACTCATTCTCCATTTATTCTTTCTGATATTCCAAATCAGAATATTATGTATTTAAATGAAGGGTTTGTTTTAAAAGGATCTGAAAGGCCCAAAAAATCTTTTGGTGCAAATATTACGGATTTATTAGCTGATAGTTTTTTTATTAAAAATGGTTTAATTGGAGATTATTCAAAGAGGAAAATTGAAGACACAATTATTTGGTTGAATAATGAGCAAAAAGAAAAAGATTCTAAAACTAACCTAAAAGAAAACTATATTCTTAATGAAGATGAATTTAAAAAACATGAAAAATTAATAAATATTATAGATGAACCTGTTATAAAAATTAAATTAAATGAAATGCTATATTATTTAAAAACAAATACAGAATTAGAAAAAAAACTAAAATTTGAAGAATTACAAAAATTAGCAGATGACCTTAATTTTAAAATTGTAAAGCAATGATTTCATTAGTAAATAAAAATATTGATGAAGCATTTAAGTTTCATTATATTGAAGTTAGTAAACTGTTTAATGATATAATTACTAATGGTTACATTAATAGAGGAAGGCCAAGTGTTAAAAAGTTTTTACCAAAATGTTTTCTAAGATTTTTGAGTAATAATTTTGATACAATAATTTCAGGAGAACCAGAATTATTAATAAACTTACATTTAGAGTATGAAAGGTTAGGTTTAGTTAATGAAGACAAGGAGCTTGTTAAAGACTTTATGATTAAAACTGGTTATGATAATTTTAATAATATAACTTTTTTAGAAAAAATGGAAATTGACACTTGTGTATATTGCAATAAAAATTACACTTTAAGTATTAGCAAAATGCATGCAAGAGCTCAATTAGATCATTGGTTTCCAAAAGATAAATTTCCCATATTAGCTCTGTCTTTTTATAATTTAATACCTAGTTGTCAATCATGCAATCATTTAAAAGGAAATTGTGAGCTAATTATAAAACAAATTATTGAGAAAAATGATGCTACAAAAGCAGAAATCTTACTTTGGTTAGAGAATGCTTTATTAGAGATGAATCATCCATATATGAAATCGGAGAATTTCCAATTTACGTGGTTTTTTGATAATTCTTTAAATAATTCAAAAACAGAATTTAGAGTAAAAGATAAAAAAACAAGAGAAACATTAAAATTTAATAGAACAAAAGAAATTTACAATGCACATTCTAACAAAGAATTAAGAGATCTGCTTGATTTGCGATCTAAATATTCTAAAAACTATTTAGATATTTTATTAAATAAGACATTTTCACATTTATCAATATCTGAAGAAGAAGCTTATAGAATGATTTTTGGTATTGAAATTATTGAAGAAGATTATCATAAAAGACCTTTTAGTAAATTTAAACATGACATCATTAAAGAATTACTAAAATAATAGTAATAAACTGAAGTGTTCCTTGTTCTCCCGTGCTAAAAAATTTCCTTACTTCGTAATTACTCTTAATCAAAAAAAAGCGCAAACCCTTTTAAAAAGTTTGCGCTTTTTCAATTTTATATAAAATAAAAAGAAAACCTTTATTTCCCTTTCATCAATTTTTCTAAATATTCAACTTTATCTTTTTCAGCCTGAACCAAACGTTCGTAAAGTTCTACTACTTTATCAAGAGGATTGAAGTTACAATGATTATTAGTTGTGTTTCCTTGAGCACCATTATTAGCACTATTATCGTAAAAGTTATTAAAGAAATTAAAAACAGATTCTTCTGTAAAATTTTCAATAGCTTCTACCGTCACGCCAAGTGCTTTTGCAATTTGTACCAATTTTTCGAAATCAACAGTCTCGCTGGTTTCAATGCTGGAAATAGTCTGCTGGCTTGTGCCAATGGCATCCGCAAGTGCTCCTTGTTTCATTCCTCGAAGCTCTCTTATTCGGCTGATATTTCGGCCAATATTTCTGGGTCTGGTTTCTGTGCTCATAATTCAAAGATATTTAAAATTTTTGAGAAAAATAACTGTCCGTAAAATACAAGATCGATTTGATAAAATACAATTTTGTCATTTTTTTGAAAGAGTAAAAATACTCTTTTTCTTACTTTAGTAAAAAAAAACATTTTTAAAATTAACAAGAGAATTATATAAATAGAAAAAAACTTCTACATTTGCACCCGTAATAAAAAAACAAAAAATACAGATGATACTTTCAGTAAAACAATATTTTGATCACTTAGCAGGAAATCTTCCGGCTAAAATATCAGGATGTATCATGTATTTTTATGAAATTGAAATGTAAATTTTAGAGTTCAACTCAACATAAAATATAAAAGCGTCCTTATTTCGGGACGCTTTTTTTGTTTTTAGGCACTTTGACTTCGCTCAGTGTGACAATAAAATTGGCGAAAATGACAAGAAAAATGATAAAAAAGAAACCATAACTAAAAATAATTAAAAAAATAATTGACCAAATGTTTAATGCATAAACTAAATATTGAAATATAATCTTGAAAAGTAATCTGATGAGAGACAGTCATTTGATACAAAAAAGGGATCTGCACCAGTATGCAGACAAGGATTTCTATGTTTTAAATTTAAGCATAACTAATTGATAATCAGAAAAATAATTTTAAAAATGATTTGGATAATTGATTTTTTCGACTTTATCTTTGCCGAAGAAAATCTGAAAACAGAAATTCAAATAACAACAACAATTTCAAAATATAATACAACATATAAAATGGCTTTACATAACAACATATATAACACACAACTGCTAGACCCGAGATTCGATCTTGGACGTTTAACAACACAGGTGCATCAATACAGGCAATAGGATAGTTATATCATATTGAATTTATAAAGCACCTTTAACCGGGTGCTTTTTTTATGCCCAAAAATTAATGATTTTGTAGCTCAGCTGGATAGAGCGTCTGCCTTCTAAGCAGATGGTCGAAGGTTCGAATCCTTCCAAAATCACTCGTTCTCTAGAAGGAACTGGCTCATTGGGGTTACTGGCTAACCTTCCCGACTGTCTCTCGGGAGAAACGGGTTCGACTCCCGTATGAGCCGCGAGTTTGCCGCAAAGGCACTAAGGCGCAAAGTTTTTTGTTTCACGCAGATTGAGCAGATTTACTTAAAGTAAAAACTTTGCGACTTTGCGACTTTGCGAGAGATTGACAAAGTATTGTAAAAAGAGCTGGCGAGTAATTTTCTCGCAAAGCCGCTAAGAAAAATAAACTTTGTGCCTTAGTGCCTTCGTGGCAAAATAAAAAAAACTGGGAAGATAACGGTGGTTGTTTACCCGCCTTGGACGCGGGAGGTCGCAGGTTCGAATCCTGCTTCTCAGACAAATGGAAATACGCTAAAGTTGGAGAGTTAGGTCGGTCTGTAAAACCGTTGTCTTTTGACTGAGTAGGTTCGAATCCTACTATTTCCACAAATTGAGCAGATTTACTAAAGTAAAAGCTTTGCGACTCTGCGACTTTGCGAGAGATTGACAAAGTATTGTAAAAAGAGCTGGCGAGCAATTTTCTCGCAAAGTCGCAAAGACGCTAAGAAAATAACCTTTGTGTCTTTGTGCCTTAGCGGCAGAAAAAAAATGCAGGAATGGCGCAATTGGTAGACGCGGCTGACTTAGAATCAGTTTTTTGAGAGTTCGAGTCTCTCTTCCTGTACTATAGCCACAAAGGCGCAAAGACGCAAAGTTTTTGTTTCACGCAGATTGAGCAGATTTACTTAAAGTAAAAACTTTGCGACTCTGCGACTTTGCGAGAGATTGACAAACTATTGTAAAAAGAGCTGGCGAGTAATCGGGAAATTATGTATTTATTTAAAAGTAATAATTAAGAATTTAGAAATCATGGTGTTATATGATAAAATTATAGTGATTGATATTGAAGCAACTTGCTGGGAATCTAAGGAGGAAACACTCTTAAATCAGAGAGAAATTATCGAGATAGGAGTATGTAAGTTAATATTATCGTCGGGAAAAATTGAAGATAAGCAAAGTTTTTATATCAAACCAGAAGTTTCTCAAGTTTCTTCTTTTTGTCGCCAATTAACTGGAATTACAAATGAAAAACTACAGATAGAAGGAACTTCTCTTGAGAAAGCATTGAAGAAAATTAATTCCAAATATTCGGCAAAGTATAGAACATTTGCCGGTTATGGCGATTTTGATAAAGAAATATTAGAACAAGAATGTAAATCAAAAGCAATTGAAAACCCATTTAGAAATGACTATTTGAATATAAAGACACTTTTTAATTTAGTTTACCTTCAGGAGAAACCTAAAGGATTATTGAAAGAGCTAGAGTTAATTGGAGAATCTTTTGAAGGAGAGAATCATAATGGAGCGGATGATGCTTACAATGCAGCCAAATTGCTGTATAAAATTTTAAAGAAATAAAAAAATTAAAAACGATGAAACAAAAATACAACCGAATAGCTCTTGTTGGAATTGAACAGGAAGAATATGACATTATAAAAGCCCAGTATTCAGGACATATTATCTGGCATCAGTCTATACCTAAAATTGTGGTTAAGGATGAGGTTTTGTATATGGAAAAATCGATTGGAGTTGGAATGTTACCTGTAGATAAAGTCGTCTATTACGGAATTTACGACAATGATTTTGATTTCATTACGGGTCTTGCGATCTGGAATGGAGATTGTTACCCAAAGGCTTCAGCAATGCTCGACTGCCGTTTCAAAATTCCTTGTCTGGTAAAAGCATTGTCTCTTTCAAGATTCAGCGCTCCACGCGGATTTATAAGTGCAGGCGCTTCTGTTAACACAACCGGAGATACCATTGCAAAATGGGGAAACTGGCATTGTGGTGAAAACAAACATCGCTTTACAGGAGAATGGGAAAGCGAATTTACCGCAATCATAGAACCTTATTTTGAAGGTGATGCCGTTCGTATTATGATGATTGGCGATACCTATTGGCAGATAAAACTAGAAGGTGACGATTGGTTAAAATCTATTCATCCTGATAATGCCAATTTTATGCCTGTTGATCAGGATTTGTTAGAAGACACGCTTTATATCAAGAATGTTTTGCAAATGGACATGATAGGAAATGATTACATCGTTGCAAAAGACGGTTCTAAATATTTATTAGAAGTCAATCATATTCCCAATATAACCCGATTTGAAGAGGTTAGACAAGTCTATTTATCGACTGTAATAGAATGGATTAACTAAAATTTTTGCACTGCGCAAAATTACTGCGCAGTGTAATTTGAATATTTGTTCAGGAAATAAAACAAGTTCTGTTATAAAATGAAATACATCAAAGTTTCGGCTTTGATTAAAAATATCAAACAAGCCCAGTTGCGTGTTTCTGTATAGCACCATTGTAGGGAACTTTCCGCGAAAGCGAATTATGTTTTTCTATGCAGCTTGGTTTGGAGGTTTTTGATTGTTTTCCAAAAAATGATCTCCATCTATGTGTTGTGGGTTCGAATCCCATTCGCAGCAATGCGATAACTCAATCCGGTAGAGTAATAGAAGTCAACGCAGGTTCGAATCCTGCACTACTCCCGATGGGGTAGTTGGACGAGCGGTAAGTCAACTTATGGGTCTCAAAAACCTGTATTTCCAGAGACCATCACTCTTAAAAGATGACCATGAAAAAAAACTGATTTGTCTTTGTCAGTGAAACTAAGGTTTTTGAACCTGAAATTTCACACTCATGATAAAGCCAGTGCGAAAAGCAATGTTTTTTGAAATACTTGTTTTCTTCTCGATTTGATTGTTAAGATGATTTGGGGATCGTCGCTGCAAAATACAATCGAAAACAATTCGGGTAAACAAATTACAAACTCTTCATCCGTTTTTTTCGGAGGAGAAAGGCAAAGAGGTTTTTTTATTTAGAAAGAGAGATTAGAAGCAAGATTATAGAAGCAAGAGAATAGAGTAAAGAACATAGAATAAAGAATATAGAACAAAGATTTTCGACTGTTCTACAACTTGAAACTTGAAACAAAAAATAAAATTATAGAACAAAGATTTTCGACTGTTTCAAAACTTGAAACCTGAAACAAAGAAAACTTGAAACAAAAAACAACATGATAAAAAGAATTAAAATCGAAGCATACCAAGTGGGTTTGCTTTTCGAAAACAGAAAATTAATTAAAGTATTAGAAGAAGGTTTACACTGGATTTTTGGAGACAAAAATGTGATGATCTATGATATGAATGCCATTTTTCACGCTCCTTTTGAATTGAACATTTTATTGCAGAATGAAGTTTTGGCTTCAATGCTTGAAGTTGTTGAGGTTGCCGATAACGAGATTGTTTTGCATTTCGTAAACGGAAACTTTAAAGGAACGCTGACTCCGGGAAGACATCCTTTCTGGAAAGGAATTGTGAAAAACGAATTCAAAAAAGCAGATCTTTCTAAAATTGAAATCACAGAAAATGTTCCGGTAAACTTATTAGAACATAATCAGTTGAAGTACTTCGTTAGAAAATTCATCGTAGCAAGCAACGACAAAGCTTTGTTATTTGTGAATGGAACTTTCGTTAAAGAATTAAAATCCGGAACACATTACTTTTGGAATAACTCGATTACAATCGAAGTTAAAACAATCGATATGAGACAACAACAAGTTGAAATTTCCGGACAGGAATTATTGACAAAAGACAAAGCAGGATTAAGAATCAACTTTTTTGTGAGATACCAAGTTGTGAATATCATGAAAGCTTTAGTTGACAATAAAGACTTTGAAAAACAATTGTATGTTGCCATGCAGTTAGCTTTAAGAGCTTTTGTAGGCGGATTAACTTTAGACGAATTATTGGCTAAAAAAGATACAATTGCCGAAGCTATTTTGGCTGAAGTAACAACTAAAATAGAAGATTTAGGTTTAACGATTTCTGATGCCGGAATTCGTGACGTAATCTTGCCTGGAGATATGAAAGAGATCATGAACCAGGTTTTGGTTGCCGAGAAAAAAGCACAGGCCAATAGTATTATGAGAAGAGAAGAAACCGCTTCAACAAGAAGTTTATTGAACACAGCAAAGCTGATGGAAGAAAACGAAATGTTGTGGAAATTGAAAGAGATGGAATACGTTGAAAAAATCGCTGATAAAATTGGAGAAATCACAATTTCCGGAAGCGGAAACGTAATTGGTCAATTGAAGGAAATCTTCGTGAAATAAAGAAAAACCATCAACGGAAACGCTGGTGGTTTTAGTTTAAAAATTAAAATTAAAATGAATCAAAAAATATTTTTTACGTCTGACCATCATTTTGGTCATACAAACATAATTAAGTTTAGCGAGCGTCCATTTGCCTCGGTGCAAGAAATGGATTCGGAACTCATTAAACGATGGAATGAAAAGGTGAGTCCGAGAGATATTGTTTATCACTTAGGTGATATTTCTCTGGCAAGACCAGAACGAACAAAAGAAATTTTAGACCAGTTAAACGGTTCAATTTTTCTGGTACAAGGCAATCACGATAAATCGGCTTTAAGTTATAAAAAGCGATTTGAGTGGATTAAAGATTATTATGAATTAAGTGTTGAAGATGCAGATGCACCAAACGGAAGACAGAAAATAATCTTGTTTCACTACGCTATGAAAGTGTGGAGAAGTTCATTTAGAGGAACATGGCATTTATACGGTCACTCACACGGTCATTTGTTTGACGATGAAACATCACGCTCTTTTGATGTTGGCGTAGATTGTCACAATTATGAACCGCTTTCTTATGATGAAGTAAAAGCAATCATTATGAAGAAAGATTGGAAAGCTCCTTTTGGAGATAGAGAATTATAAAATATTTAAAAATTAAAGAAATGAAAACTACAGATAAAATTATTATCATTGATTTAGAAGCCACATGTTGGCAGGGCGCGGTCCCGCAAGGCCAGCAAAATGAAATTATCGAAATCGGATTAGCCGTTTTAGATTCAGAAACCGGACAAATTACCAAGAACAAAGGTATTTTGATAAAACCGCAGCGTTCGCACGTAAGTCCGTTTTGTACCGAATTGACAACCATAACTCAGGATTTACTGGATAAAAACGGAGTAAGTTTTGAAGATGCCATTAATGAGTTAATCGACGAATATAATCCCGATTTATATACGTGGGCAAGTTACGGTCAGTACGACCTGAATATGCTTAAAAAACAATGTAAATCGTTTGGTATTTCATATCCAATGGGAGACGAGCATATCAATGTAAAAGAACATTTTGCCGAAAAGTTTGGTCTGCAAAGGTCAACCGGAATGAATGGTGCTTTACATATGCTGAATATTCCGCTTGAAGGAACACATCACCGCGGAATTGACGATGCCAAAAACATCGCTAAGATTTTGCATTGGTGCCTTAAAAATTAGAATTTAATTTGTTAAGAACAGTTATCTAAAGGATAGCAGATAACTGTGCAAAGAAACTGCAAATATATATTGTTTGCAGTTTTTGTTTTTTTAGATATTAAAAAAGGCTGTCTTTATTAAGACAGCCTTTTTCTTTGGTTAAATTATTTTGATTAATTGTGATTATAGATTTTAGCGTAAAGATCTTTATAGATTTCTTTAATGATTTTACGTTTTAATTTTAGAGTAGGAGTAAGCTGTCCGCCATCAATAGACCAAGCATCCGGAGTAAGCTCAAAACGTTTGATTTGTTCCCAGTGCCCAAATTTCTTGTTGATGCCTTCTACTTCTTCATCAATACGTTTGATAACATCTGGATTTTCGCTGATTTCTTTATCTGTACTTCCTACAGTAATTTTATGGATTTTAGCCCATTCTTTTACAAACTCAAAGTTTGGCTGAATAAAGGCTGCCGGCATTTTTTCGCCTTCACCAATAACCATAATCTGCTCAATAAAACGAGATTGTTTCATGGCATTTTCGATCATTTGCGGTGCAATATATTTACCTCCTGATGTTTTGAACATTTCTTTTTTACGATCCGTGATTTTTAAGAAACCTTCGCTGTCAATTTCGCCAATATCTCCCGTGTGGAAATATCCGTCTTGTAAAGCTTCGGCTGTTTTTTCAGGATCTTTAAAGTAACCTAACATTACGTTTGGGCCTTTACAAAGAATTTCTCCGTCTTCAGCAATTTTTACTTCAATATTACGAATTGGTTTTCCAACAGTTCCAATTTTAAAACCTTTGTTTCTTTGATCGTTAACTGCAATTACCGGAGAAGTTTCAGATAATCCGTAACCTTCCATAACCGGAATTTCTGCAGCAGCAAAAACTCTAGTTAAACGCGGCTGTAAAGCAGCACTTCCGGAAACCATTAAATCTAAATTTCCACCCAAACCTTCTTTCCATTTGCTGAAAATAAGTTTGCGGGCAATTTTTAATTGAAACTCATACCAAAAGCCATTTGCTCCGTATGGTTCGTATTTTAAACCTAAATCAATAGCCCAGAAAAACAGTTTTTTCTTGATGCCGGTTAATTCAGTTCCTTTTGCATAAATTTTATCGTAAACTTTCTCTAAAAGCCTCGGAACAGCCGTAATAACGGTCGGACGAACTTCTTTTAAGTTATCACTGATTTTATCAATCGATTCTCCAAAATAAACCGAAACACCATAATATTGATAAATGTATAAAATCATTCTCTCAAAAATATGGCAGATTGGCAAAAAGCTCAAAGCTGAACTTTTTCCCGGATCAAACGGAATTCTTGGCGCGCTGTCTAAAACATTAGAAACAATATTGTTGTGCGAAAGCATAACACCTTTTGGTTTTCCTGTAGTTCCGGAAGTATAAATAATAGTAGCTAAATCATCCGTTTTAATGCTGTCTTTTCTGGCTTCAACTTCACTTTGATTGCTTTCGTCTTCTCCGGCTAATAATAAATCAGACCAGTGTTTGCAGCCCGGAATTTCGTTAAAAGAATAAACCTCTTTTAAAGTAGGAACGTTAGCTCTAATGGCTTGTACTTTTTGATATACTTCATCATCAGAAACAAAGCAATAAATACTGCCGCTATGGTTTAAAATATATTCGTAATCTTCCTCAGCAATTGTTGGATAAATAGGAACATTTTGCGCACCAGTCTGCAAAATACCAATATCCATTATATTCCACTCAGTTCTGTTATTTGAAGTAATTAAGGCAATTTTATCGTCTTTTTGAACGCCCATACGCAATAATGCTCTCGAAACGGCATTAGCTTTTGCAATATATTCTGCGCTGGATGTTTTTTCCCAGACTCCATTTTTTTTAGTTGCAAGTGCAACCGGAAGGTTATAAGTTTCTTGTTGATAATAGGGAAAATCAAAAAGTCGTGTGATTGAAACCATGTTTAATATATTGAATTTTACTGCAAATTAAATAAAAATAAGGTACGATTTTTTATTTTATGGAATTTTATGGGAAAATTTATAGACACTATTAAAAATTTACGAAAACGTTTTCTTTTTTATAGCGAATATTCCCAAAAACCAAGAAAAATTTAATTTGCGAGGGTATTTTAAAAGTCTATTGTACGTTGTAATCTTCGTATTCTTTTACTCTTTCACCCATTAAGAACATTTTTTTCTTAACAAAATGAATCGAGAATTGAGAATAGAACCATTCGTTACCTTCAACGGGTCTGTACCAAAATGTGTAGGACTTACTGTTGAAACCTTCTTTAAAAATTGGAGTTCCATCTTCATTACATTCAATTCCCCAATTGATTTTTTGCTTGCTTAGATCTTCGGCCTGAATAGTACCTGTTCCATCAGGATTTAAAACTGTAATTGGCTGTTTTAAACCAATAGGAGCATAAGTTCCCTGAACAGGATAACCAATTGTGGTTGTAATATAACGTTCTTTTGAATTGTGGGTAATTACATTTACTTCAGCTTGTGAGTATGATTTTGAGGCTGCAAAAAATAACGTAATAAGTAATAAATGTACGGCTTTCATTTGTATGAAGGTTTAAAAGTGTTTTTTGGCGTTTATAAAAATCAGCGGCAGATTTTTATGTAGCGAATATAACTTAAATTTTGATTAAAACAGAAGAATTTGATTTAACTAAAAAATACCGTGTTTTTCCCCTTTTAAAAACGGTAGATTACCTTGTTAATTTAGATTAGGCTTATTCTATTTTTACCCCGTTCAATGCGGAAGCCGAAAAGCACATAGAGTAGGCACTAATCAACCAAAAATAATTATGGAAACTGCCTTCTATTTAGCAATGGGCTGGTGCGGTACCAAATATCCAGGCTGGTGGAAACGCTTTTGGAGAAGCCCTCCGCCGCCTCCGGATCCGGAACCCTGGTGGACTATTGCATTAATTGGGATCGGACTGGTTGCGGGAGCAGCCGGCGGCTTATTCTTTAGTAATGCAATTGCAGAAAATCAATTTTTTGCAGGCCAAAATGCAGTCGCTTCAGGGCTATTTGCGTTTGGGACAGCCAATGTCATAACCGGAATTGCATCAGCATTTAAAGACTAAAAAAAATGCCTCGATTTAGGGATAGCGTCGGGGTATTTTTATTTTATTTAAAGACTAAAAAGCATTTTAAGATTATATAAAAATCGACACGAATTACAAGAATTATTTTTTTATAGCCACAGATTAAAAGGATTAAAATGATTTCTTTATGCAGAAAAAATCTGTGCTAATCTTTTTAATCTGTGGCAAAAAAAACGCCCGATACATTCGGGCGCTTTAATAAAAATATATTTTTTAGTTTTTCTCAATCCATTTTCTGGCATTAACAAAAGCTTCGTGCCAAGGCGAAACCTCGTCATTTCTGTCTTTTGGATAATGCGCCCAGTTCCATTGAAAAGTCGAACGCTCAATGTGAGGCATCATAACCAAATGTCTTCCTGTTTTATCACACATCATTGCTGTGTTGTAATCAGAACCATTAGGGTTTGCAGGATAACCTTCGTAAGCATATTTAGAAACAATGTTGTAGTTTTCTTCAGCAAGAGGTAATTTAAATTTACCTTCTCCGTGAGAAACCCAAACTCCTAAAGTACTTCCAGCCAAAGTCGATAACATAACCGAATTGTTTTCCTGAACTTTTACTGATGTAAAGATACTTTCGTGTTTGTTACTTTCGTTATGAAGCATTTTTCCGTGAACTTCATGTTCTGGGTTAATCACTTCTAATTCCATAAATAATTGACATCCGTTACAGATTCCCACAGATAAAGTATCTTCTCTTTTAAAGAAATTGTCTAAAGCTGTTTTTGCTTTTTCGTTGTATAAGAAAGCTCCAGCCCAACCTTTAGCAGAACCTAAAACGTCAGAGTTAGAGAATCCACCAACAGCACCAATAAACTGAATGTCTTCAAGCGTTTCACGACCAGAAATTAAATCGGTCATGTGAACGTCTTTTACGTCAAATCCTGCCAAGTACATCGCATTTGCCATTTCACGCTCAGAATTACTTCCTTTTTCACGAATGATAGCCGCTTTCGGTCTTGGTTTAGAGTTGTCGATTTCTGGTTTTTTTCCTGTAAAGTGAGCAGGGAAAGTATAATTTAAAACCTGATTTTTATAGTTTTCAAAACGTGCCTGAGCTCTTCCGTTTTTAGATTGTTTTTGATCTAATAAATAAGAAGTTTCAAACCAAATATCTCTGTACTTCGCAATATCCAAATTGTAAATTCCAAATTCCAAACTTGGTGTGCTTTGAACTGTACCTAATTTGAAGAATTCGATATTATTAGCTTTCAATTTAGCTTCAACCGCTGCATCAGATTTAGCTTGGAAAACGATTCCGATGTTTTCTGCGAAAAGGATTTTCAATAAGTCTTTTTCTGCAAATGCGCTGAAATCAATTTTTGCTCCAAGGTTCACATCGGCAAAACACAATTCTAATAAAGTAGTGATTAAACCACCGCTTCCGATATCGTGACCTGCTAAAATTTGGCTTTCGCCGATTAATTCCTGAATTGTGTTAAAAGCATTTTTGAAGAAAGAAGCGTCTTTAATTGTAGACGTTTCGTTTCCGATTGTATTTCTAATTTGTGCAAAAGAAGAACCTCCAAGTTTGAAATCATCCTGAGACAAATTGATATAATAAATAGAATCTCCGTTTTTCTGTAAAACGGGTTCTACTACTTTTCTAATATCGGTACAGTTTCCTCCAGCCGAAATAATAACCGTTCCAGGCGCAATTACTTCGTCGTTTGGATATTTTTGTTTCATCGAAAGTGAATCTTTTCCTGTTGGAATGTTGATTCCCAATTCGATTGCAAATTCTGAACAACCTTCAACAGCAGCATATAAACGAGCGTCTTCACCTTCGTTTTTACAAGCCCACATCCAGTTTGCAGATAATGAAATACCTTTCAACTGATCTTTAATTGGCGCCCAGATAATGTTTGATAACGATTCTGCGATAGCATTTCTACTTCCCGCAACAGGATCAATCAAAGCCGCGATAGGAGCGTGCCCAATAGAAGTTGCAATTCCTTCTTTTCCTAAATAATCCAGAGCCATAACGCCGACATTATTTAAAGGCAATTGTAACGGACCTGCATTTTGTTGTTTAGCAACTTTTCCACCTACACAACGGTCAACTTTATTAGTCAACCAGTCTTTTGAAGCAACAGCTTCTAAACGTAAAACGTCTTTTAAATAACTTTCGAAATCTCCTGCGTTGTAAGCAACAGCAGCATATTTTCTATCGATAGTTTTATCTGTCATAACCGTTTTTGGAGAACTTCCGAAGAAATCTTCTAAAGCATAATCCATCGGTTTTGAACCATTTGATTTTGATTCGAATGTAAAACGGTGATCTCCCGTTACATCTCCAACCTGATACATTGGCGAACGCTCTCTGTCGGCAATTCTTTGTAATGTATCGATATCTTTTTGACCAATAACCAATCCCATTCTTTCCTGAGATTCGTTACCGATAATTTCTTTTGCAGAAAGCGTTGGATCTCCAACTGGTAATTTATCTAAATCGATTAAACCTCCCGTTTCTTCCACCAATTCAGAAAGACAGTTTAAGTGTCCTCCAGCTCCGTGATCGTGAATAGAAACAATTGGGTTATTGTCGCTTTCTACTAAACCACGAATCGCGTTTGCAGCACGTTTTTGCATTTCAGGATTTGAACGTTGAATTGCATTTAATTCAATTCCTGAACCGAAAGCCCCAGTATCTGCAGAAGAAACCGCAGCACCACCCATTCCGATTCTATAATTTTCTCCACCAAGAATTACGATTTTATCGCCTTCTTGTGGTTTCTTTTTGATTGATTGATCTAATTTTCCGTATCCAATTCCACCCGCTTGCATGATTACTTTATCGTAACCAATTTTACGGTCGTTTTCTGAATGTTCGAAAGTTAAAACTGAACCTGTAATTAACGGCTGTCCAAATTTATTTCCAAAATCTGAAGCTCCATTTGAAGCTTTAATTAAGATGTCCATTGGAGTTTGGTACAACCATTTTCTTTCTTCAAGAGCGTTTTCCCATTTTCTTTCATCGTTTAAACGAGAATATGAAGTCATGTAAACCGCAGTTCCTGCTAATGGCAAAGAACCTTGACCTCCGGCTAAACGGTCACGAATTTCTCCTCCAGAACCTGTTGCAGCTCCGTTGAAAGGTTCCACTGTTGTTGGAAAATTATGTGTTTCTGCTTTTAAAGAGATTACAGAATCAAATTCTTTTATTTCGTAAAAATCAGGTTTGTCTGCTGATTTTGGTGCAAATTGCTGCACTTTTGGTCCTTTTACAAAAGCAACGTTGTCTTTGTAAGCAGAAACAATATCGTTAGGATTTTCCTGAGATGTTTTTTTGATTAATTTGAAAAGAGAAGTTTCTTTTTCTTCACCGTCAATAACAAAAGTTCCGTTGAAAATTTTGTGACGGCAGTGTTCTGAATTGGCTTGTGAGAAAGCAAAAATCTCAGAGTCAGTTAACTTTCTTCCTAGTTTAGTCGAAAGATTATTTAAATATTCTACTTCTTCTTCGCTTAAAGCTAAACCTTCTACTTTATTGTAAGTCGCAATATCATCAATTTCCAGAATTGGTTCCGGCTGAATGTTGATAGTGAAAATCTCCTGATCTAATTCATTGAATTTTTGGAAAAGCATCGGATCAAAATCAGTAAAATTTTCCGTTGCCGGATGAAATTCTTCAATTCTGATAATGCCCGGAACACCCATATTTTGAGTGATTTCTACAGCATTTGTACTCCAAGGTGTGATCATAGTGGCGCGGGGACCAACAAAAAAACCCGTCAGTGCGGATTTTTCGATCTTATTCGAGTCGGCAAAAAGCCAGTTTAATTTTGAAATGTCTTGAGCTGAAATTTCGTTTTGCATTTGTACGGCAAAAACAGTTTTGCTTTGGTTTTCAAAGAAATGGATCATTGTGATGTGTAGTTTGTTGTATTGAGCTGCAAATTTAGTGTAAATAAATAGTAAGCACAAATTTGATAACAAACTCTTTTAAAAAAGATGGGTATTTTTTTACCATGTGTAGAGGCGCACAGCAGTGCGTCTTTTGGTATGTAGGATTTTCTCGCAAAAATGAGTGTTTTAATCTCGCAAAGGCGCTAAGACGCAAAGTTTTTTTTGTTTCACACAGATTCAGCAGATTGAGCAGATTTTTTTTTGGTAGAGTTATTAATAAATCGGTGTCAATGTTTTGTAGAGGCGCACAGCAGTGCGTCTTCTTGTGTGTGAGGTTTTCTCGCAAAAAATGTATTTAATCTCGCAAAGTCGCTAAGACGCAAAGTTTTTTGTTTCACGCAGATTCAGCAGATTGTGTAGATTTTTTTTTGGTAGAGTTATTAATAAATGGGTGTCAATGTTTTGTAGAGGCGTATAGCAGTGCATCTTCTTGTGTGTAAGGTTTTCTCGCAAAAAATGTATTTAATTTCGCAAAGTCGCTAAGACGCAAAGTTTTTTGTTTCACGCAGATTCAGCAGATTGAGCAGATTTTTTTGGGTAGAGTTATTAATAAATCTGTGTCAATATTTATTAGATTTTTTAAATCTGTTATATCTGCCAAATCTGCGTAAAAAAAAAGTTTTTTTATTACAGTGTAGAGGCGCACAGCAGTGCATCTTCTCGTATGCAAAGTTTTTTTTGTTTCACGCAGATTCAGCAGATTGAGCAGATTTTTTTGGGTAGAGTTATCAATAAATCTGTGTCAATATTTATTAAATTTTTAATCTGCTTTATCCGCCAAATCTGTGTGAACAAAAATATTTAGTTGATAACTATCTTTTTAATTATAGTTTTTGAATCTCTTGTGATTTTAGCAATGTAAATTCCGCTTGAAAGATGACTTACTGAGATTACAGAATCTGTTGCGTTTTGTTTTTCGAAAACTTTTTGTCCTGAAAACGAAAGGATTTCTATCGAATATGGAGAATCAGAATTATCTAAAACAATATTAAAAATTCCGTCAGAAGGATTTGGGAAAACAATAACTTCATCTGAAAGTTCTACAACTTCTTCTTCAATTGGTTTCGCTATTTTGCTTGCTAAATTGTTACAGGTATCTTGTGAAAATGAATCCCATTGAGAGCTTAAATTGAATGTAGTGCTTGGAGAAGTTACCGTTGATTTTCTTCTTAAAGTAACGTCAACAGCAAAATTTGCAGTTCCGCCGTTAAAAGTTCCGATGATATCAATTAAAACTCCATTTTTAAATAAACCTACAGCGTCATTTCCGTTAAAAGTTAATTCAGTTGCCGTTGTTGAAATGTTAGCTGAACTTGGAGAAAAACAGCTTGAAGAAATTGAACTGTTTACAATTACAAATTTACTTCCTGTTGTTAAAGTTCCGCTTAAAGCTAAACCTGTACTCCATGAACCAGCGCCATTGGTTTGTTTTTTTATTGTGTAAGCAGACAAACTAACAGAACTTCCTGTGTTGTTTGCAATTTCTAAAGCTTTGTTATTTCCAGAACCTTCAATATATTCAGAGAAAAGCAAATCGGTTGCAGTTCCTGTTCCGCTGCTGTTGGTAGTAACCGAAATAGTATTACTTGATGCAGAAGCATTTCCGGCAGCGTCTTTTGCTTTTACATAAATAGAATAAGCTGTAGAAGCTGTTAAACCTGTAATAGTTGCGGTTGTACCCGAAACAGTGCTTTTGTAAGCGCTGTTTGCATAAACATCATAACCAGTTACTGCAACATTATCTGTAGAAGCTGTCCACGAAAGTGAAATTGAAGTTGCTGTTTTTGAAGTCGAAGCCAAACTTGTTGGAGTAGTTGGCGCCTGAGTATCGCCAGAAGGAGTTCCACCCCAAATTTGATTCACATATTCCGGATGATCGATATATGGATTTCTATTATTTTGACGAGCATAAATTGCATTGTTTCTTGCAATTTCTCTTGCGCTTACAGGATCCTGCGCGTGCCATGCCAAAAGAAGATTTAAAAAAGCGGTTGTAAAAACTTTATTGCTAGAACCGTCAAACATTGCATAAGAATATCCGGCAACGGTATTTTCGTAGCGGGTTGCAAAATAAAAATACATTCTGGCAATATCTCCTTTAAAAGCATTGATAGGTTCAAAAACAGTTCCTGAATATCCAGATACAGAACTTGATCCTAATTTCCCTCCGTTTTGAGAAGTATAAGTTGCAGAACTTACCGTTCCGTGTGGATAATTAGAACGCATTCCGTTTACTTTTCCATCTGTTGGAGTGATAAAATGTGCATCGGCAACCATTGGCGACTGCTCATTAAAAACCGACTGTGGAATAATATGTTCTCTGTTGTAGCAATCGCCTTCAGCAGAATAATTTCCACAGCGTTGCGTACTTCCTGTGCTGTAATTGTATGGATCTGTTCCTGATGGATTTTCAGAATATATGTCTAATACTGTTCCGTCATTTTCGTAAAAATTATCAACGTCAGAAGTTTGATACGTGGTATATAAACCAGCATATCCATTATCAGTATGACCTTTAATAATATTATACAATTGCGTTTTTAAAGTGTAACCTGTTCCGGTTGCGGTGTTGTAATAACCAGAAGGAATTTGGGCAAAGCCAATTGTAGCAAGAAATAATAACAGTAAAAAGTAGTTTTTTTTCATAAAAATAGGGGTTTTAAGTTTGGTTGTAATACTTTTTAAAGTTCTGAATTTTAGAATTTTAAATAAGTATTGTAGCAAATCTATTACTTTTATGAATACGAAACGTTAAGTGATGTTTAATTTTGAGGTATATTTTCTTACGCGTTGATTTTATTGACACGAAGACACTAAGGCACGAAGTTTTATTTTTTTTCTGAAATCTTTTTTAAAGCCTGTCGGTATTCTTTATCGGATTTTTTGCTGCCGTCATCAGTAATTTCAATTTGGTAATCAAAAACTTTATAGTTTTTGATTTTATAAAATGCAGCCCAATTAGTGCCAGAAATTACATGGCTTTCAATAATATTATAAGTTGAATTGTAGCTGGGATTTTTGATTTCTTCAAAACCAGTTACACGTTTGAAATTATTTGTTTTAGAGTTATATAAATATAAATTATATGTCCAATTGCTTCTTACATCAGAAATATTTTGAATTAAGATATCTTTTATTTTATCGTTATTGAAGTCTCTAAATTCAACTTGTTGAGTACCGCTAAAAATTGAGTCTTTTACTAAAACTGAATTTTTACCATTTAGTTTTTGACTGATAATTAAAATTGAATTCTTTTCACCATCATAACCTTCTTTTTCAGTTTCAAAATTCTTTAGTTTTATTGTAATTCCCTTATTTTTATAAATAGAATCACACTTAATCGTTTGTGTATTCTGGGCAAATGTACAAATACAGCTTAAGAGAAAAATAAAGGTTAAAAGACTTCTTTTCATTGAATACTATTGTATTTTTAAATTTATGACTTCGCAATTTTTACGAACAAAATTCACCCAAAACTTAAATTTCTTATACCACTTATATGGTAAAAAAAACTTTGTGTCTTAGCGCCTTAGCGGCAAAAAAATCTATTTCGGAAAATCTTTACTTTGATAAGCACCCAAATCTGGCGGAGAAGTTCTTGTAGCTCCTAAAATATCCAATGGAATTATATACGCCGGATTTCCTTTCGCGAAAGCGGCAGAAGTTTTATCAATATTCAGCTGATTTCTAGAGACATTATAAAACTTCGGATTTTCGTTTACAATAATATTGGTGTAATGTTCCGTATCAGTTTTAAACTGATAATCAGGATTTGATGTTGTACCAAATTTCAACAGGCAATTATTTAACTGATAAACAAAAGCAGCACTTGCATTTTTTTGTAAATTAAATTCATTGGTACTGGAACCATAAATAATACAATTATTGAAAGTTGCCTGTGTTAACGGATTTGTTTCCGGTGAGGCTCCGGCTAAACTATTACTTAAGTTCACGGCAAAATGCGAACTGTTTTGCCAGTTATTATTAAAAGTACAATGTGTAAAGATGTAATTTCCGCCGTAAACACAGGATAAACCTGCAATTCCGGCATAATTGGTTACGATATTTTCACCGTTGATGTGAGCATTTTGGGCTAAAATTCCATATTCAACACAATTGTAAATTTGCGTATTTTTAATTTCAATTGTATTTAACGGATTTTTAAAATCTAAACCAACAACTGCATTTTTTAAAGTCAAATGATTGATCGAATGATTTGTGCTTCCGTTTGCAAAAAGAACAGATTTCCATTGTCCGGGAATATCAGAATAAAGAGATTCTAAACGATCGCCTTCAAAAATAACTTCGTTTTCCAGTTTTTCAGTTGTTGATGCAGTTCCATTAATTTGAAGTGTGGCTTTATCACCAACATACAAACCAGAATTAGCATGAAAATGAACTCTTGTTCCGGCTTCAAAAGTTACGGTTTTATTTTCCGGAACTCCGGCATAACCATAAATAACGTAAGGCTTTTGTTTAGTGAAAATCAATTCATTTCCGTTTTCAGGATCATTTTCGTCCAGATAAAATCCGTCGACATCCTTGCCTTCAATCTGGATTTTTTCTTTAGTTCCGTCAGCATTTTGTTTTGGAAATAAAAATACAGCATCCTGAATTAAAGTCACCAAAGCCACTTCCTGAAGATTTGTACCGCTGTCAAACTGAATTTCATCAGTATATAAAAAATCAGTAGGATTGGCATCTGTAATATCTGCCGTCGTTTCTATAAAAATATAAAGACTGTCTTTTGCTAAAAGCGTAACATCTTTAAAAATCTTTCCATTGTTGCCGCTCATTCCGTCAACCGTCATTCGGTATTTAGAATTTAAACCTTTTTTTAGCTGTACAATCGGGATTGAAATATCGTTTTTACTTCGGTTATAAACCTTAAGCTGATACGTGCTTGAACCAATGTTTTTAAAAACAGTATCCAAATAAACGGTGTCTTTTGAAAACTTTAAATCTCCGGTACTGGCAACGGTATCAAAATCAGTTCGGCAAGAACTAAAAGCTAGAATTATTCCGAAAATAAAAAGTACAAAGTATTGACGCATATTTGTTTTGTTTTTTGCCACAGATTAAAAGGATTAAAAAGATTTTTTTTCGCCACGAATTTCACGAATTTTCACAAATTAAAATTCGTGGAAATTCGTGAAATTACTTCGTCTGTCCCTTCGGTCGAGTCGTGGCTGTATATTTTTAAATTCTTTTAATCTGAGTAATCTGTGGCAAAAAAAACTTCCAGCCAAAGATTGATGTTTGATTGTTTTTGTAAAAATAGCAAAAAACTTACATGTTTGAAGTTGAATTTTAATTTTAGAATATGATTTTCGAATTTGTATCTCATCTTTTCTTTAATTTTACGATTTTAAAGTCCATTTTAATGAATTATACAAAAGAACAAATTTTAGCGTACTGCAATGAGTTTTCTAAAAACACTTTGATGGAAACGCTAAAAATAGAATATATCGACGCTGGGGAAGATTTCTTAACTGCAAAAATGCCTGTAAATCCAAGTGTTCACCAGCCAATGGGACTGTTACACGGTGGAGCTTCTGTAGCTTTGGCAGAAAGCGTTGGAAGTGCCGCTTCACACTTTTTTATTAATCCAAAAGAACAAGAAGTCCGCGGAATCGAAATCTCTGCAAATCATTTAAAAAGCATTCGCGAAGGCGTAGTTTTTGGTACAGCCAGAATTATTCACAAAGGCAGAAGTCTTCATCTTTGGGAAATTAAAATCACGGATGAAGCCGGGAATTTAATTTCGCTTTGTAAGCTTACAAATATTGTTTTAGAGAAGAAGAAAACAGAATAATGAATATGAATAATTTTTTCTCAAAAACAAAACAACATTACAATCAAAATTTACCTTTTGTAATTTATTCTAAACCTAATACTTCAAGTGTTTTTGGGCTTTTACAGCAAAATGACACTTTATATAAAATTACTGATTACAGTGAAAAAGGATTCGTTTTTGCTTCTTTTGATGAAAAACAGCTTGTTTTAATTCCCGAAAATGAATCGGAAATTATTAGTGCTGACAAAGAAGTTACTGGATTTGAAACAGCTGAAATTGATGATCTGAATTTTGATGCAGAAGCTAAAATTCAATATGAAGATTTAGTTTCAAAAGGAATTGAGGCAATTAAAAACGAAGAATTCAAAAAAGTAGTTTTATCCCGAAGCGAAAAAGTAAATTTATCTGAATTTGATTTTGTTCAGACTTTCCAACATTTGGTTCAAATATATCCTACGACTTTTTGTTATTGTTTTTTTCATCCTAAAATTGGACTTTGGATGGGCGCAACACCGGAACAACTGCTAAAAGCAAACGGAAATGTTTTTGAAACAACCGCTTTGGCAGGAACGCAAAAAGCAAATTTAGAAACGGAAATTCGCTGGGAACAAAAAGAAAAAGACGAACAGCAATATGTAACCGATTTTATTGTAAAACGTTTACGAGAAGTTGCTAATTCTGTTGTAGTTACAGAACCTTATAGTTTAAAAGCCGGATCGATCTGGCATATTAAAACAGATATTTCGGGTGTTTTAAACGAGAATTCAACTTTGCAAGAAGTTATTGATACGCTTCATCCAACTCCGGCAGTTTGCGGATTACCAAAGAAAAAAGCAAAAGCTTTTATTATAGAAAATGAAAATTACGACAGAACTTTTTATACGGGTTTTCTGGGGGAATTAAACAGCGGTTTTGCGGGCAGTAAAACAAGTTCTGATTTATTCGTAAATTTGCGCAGCATGCAGATTCAGGATAAAACAGCGATTTTATACATGGGATGCGGCATTACAAGAGAAAGTATTCCCGAAAAAGAATGGGAGGAAAGCGTCAATAAATCAATGACGATGAAAAGAGTTTTAAAAAAATAGTTTCAAGTTTAAAGTTTCAGGTTTCACGTTCTCAACGTAACTTGAAACATGAAACCTGAAACAAAAAACACAAACAAAATAATGAAACTAGACATATTAGCCTTTGGCGCACATCCGGATGATGTAGAATTGGGTTGTGCCGGAACAATTTTAAAAGAAGTTTCCCTTGGGAAAAAAGTAGGTATTGTAGATTTAACGCGCGGCGAATTAGGTACACGCGGAACTGCTGAAACCAGAGATGAAGAGGCGAAAGCCGCAGCAAAGATTTTGGGTGTTTTGGTTCGTGAGAATCTAGGCTTACGCGACGGATTTTTCGTAAACGATGAAAAACATCAATTAGAAGTCATTAAAATGATCCGAAAATACAAACCTGAAATAGTATTATGCAACGCAGTTGATGATCGTCATATTGATCACGGAAAAGGAAGTAAATTAGTTTCTGATGCGTGCTTTTTATCGGGATTGATAAAAATCGAAACTTCGATTGATGGAGAGAAACAGGATGCCTGGAGACCCAAAGTGGTGTACCATTATATTCAATGGAAAAACATTACTCCAGACTTTGTAGTGGATATTACAGGTTTTGAAGCCAAAAAGGTTGAAGCAATTTCTGCTTATAAAACACAATTTTACGATCCAAATTCAAAAGAACCTGCAACACCTATTACGAGTAAAAACTTCTTTGAAAGCTTAAATTATCGCGCGCAGGACTTAGGAAGGCTCGTTGGGAAAGATTTTGCAGAAGGTTTTACGGTTGAAAGGTGTTTGGCAGTCAATAGCTTAGGAAATTTGATGTAAATTTTTCATTTTTTTCTTTGTAGAAGTAAACCTTTGTTATATATTTGCACTCGCTAAGCAAAAATGGTGGTTGTAGCTCAGCTGGTTAGAGTAGCGGTTTGTGGTGCCGCGGGTCGCCGGTTCGAACCCGGTCAGCCACCCAGAAATTTAAAGCCTTGAAGAAATTCAAGGCTTTTTTTGTTTCTGTCGAAAACAAATTACAATTTAGAAATTCCAAATTCTAAATTTATATTGATTTTGAAATTTAGTTAAAATTAGATAATGATATTTTTATTTTAATTAGTAAAATACTTACAATTATTTTTTTCATTGAAAATTAATTCTTATGTTTGATGTAATAATCTGCCCGATTAAATCATAAGATGTTCTTGTAAGATTATTAATTTATTAACATAAAAAAAATAACCAATGAAAAAGACAATCAAGAAAATGGATTTGAGTTCAGTAAAGACTCTTTCTAAAAAGGAAATGAAAACTGTTGAAGGAGGTTACCAAACCGAAGGAAGAAGACAAAGCACTAATGTTATTGATCTAAGAGGATTTCCTAAAGTAAAAAACTTGTATGAGAGTTTAAAGTAAAAAATGCATAAATTAAGAAAAGCTTTCGTTTAATCGAAAGCTTTTTTTTATTTTAAAATAAAAGTAGAACAGCCCGACTAGTCGGGCTGTTCTGTTGGTTATTATATTTGGCTTATTGTGTTTTAAATTTCCTCAAAGGTAGTTCCTTGTTTAATATCTCCAGTTTTAAAACCTTTTTTAAACCAGTACATTCTTTGTTCTGATGTTCCGTGAGTAAAGGAATCCGGAACAATTTGTCCTTGCATTTTGCTTTGTATTGCGTCGTCTCCTACGGCATTTGCAGCACTTAAAGCTTCTTCGATATCGCCTTCATCTAAATATTGCTGATTGTCGTGTGCCCATACCCCGGCATAAAAATCGGCTTGTAATTCCAAGGCTACAGAAAGTTTATTGGCTTCGGCCTGACTTTTGCCTTCCTGCTCTTGATGCATTTTTGCAGAGGTTCCTAATAAAGTCTGAATATGATGTCCAATTTCATGGGCAATAACATACGCAATGGCAAAATCTCCGCCTTTGGCACCGAATTTTGTTTTTAGTTCTTCAAAGAATCCTAAATCCATATAAACCTTTTGATCTGCGGGACAATAAAACGGACCCGATGCAGAAGATGCTCCACCGCAAGCAGTTTGAACAGAACCTCTAAAAAGCACCAATTTTGGGTTTTTATACGTCATTCCGTGTTCGGCAAATATTTTTCCCCAAGTATCTTCTGTTTTTGCTAAAACCGATTTTACAAAATGCCCCATTTCTTCATCTTCTTTACTTAATGGAGCTGCAGCTTCAGTTTGCGTTTGTCCGCCCTGCATTTGTTCTAAAATTGGCGTTATTTGCTGACCGGTTTCGCCACCAAAAACATTCAACAGCAAAATAATGATACCAATAACACCACCTCCAACAGCGATTTTTCCGCCAGAGACTGATCTTCGGTCTTCTACATTATCGCTTTCTCTTGAACCTCTCCATTTCATAGTAAATTGTATTTAAGCTTTTTATGTTTTTTCTTGTACGAATTTATATAATTTTTGGGAATAACTTGTGATTTGTCATGATTTAGTTTTAATTATTTTAGCCATTTTACCAAAGTTTCCTCGACAGTGCCTTTCATAATTGGTTTTGAAATATAATCATCCATTCCGGCAGAAATACATTTGTTGCGCTCTTCTTTTTCTGCGCCCGCAGTTACGGCAATAATCGGAATATCTTTGCCTGCAGAAGTATTTCTAATGGCTTTTGTTGTTTCGTAGCCGTTCATAATTGGCATTTGAATATCCATGAAAACAAGCGTTGGATTAATACTTTCAAATTGTTTTACAGCTTCATAACCATTTTCGCATTCAAAAATAAAAGCATTGTGATACAGGTTTTTTACAATCGTTTTTAACAGTAGCATATTTACTTTATTATCCTCCACAATTAAAAAACGTATGTTTTTGCTGTTTGCTTCATTATAATTTTCATCAGGAAGAGCCTGTAAGTTTTTTAATTCTGTATTGTATTTTTCGTTTATGCTTTGATTGCTGGTTTTTAAATTTAAATCGAAAAAGAAATTACTTCCTTCACCAATTTTACTTTCCAGCTGTAATCGGCTTTCCATTAAAGCTAAAAGCTGATTTGAGATTGTTAAACCTAAACCGGTTCCGCCAAATTTTCTTGTTGTTGAACTATCTGCCTGGGAAAAGGCCTTAAAAATTTTCTTCTGATTTTTCTCCATAATCCCAATTCCCGTATCAATTACAGAAAATCGGATGGTCGAAAAGTTATTTTTTGATTTTGATAAAACAGAAACATTCAGTTTGATAGAACCTTCATTGGTAAATTTTACCGCGTTAGAAAGCAGATTAATCAGAATTTGTTTGATTCGCACAATATCTGTCCAGATATATTTAGGAACATCCTGATCTACATTGAGTTCCAATTGCAGGTTTTTTTGATTGGATTCAAAAACAATTAAATCGAAAACCTGACCCAATACTTTTTTAATATCATATAAATCAATAAAAAGCTCCAGTTTTCCGGCTTCAATTTTAGAAAAATCAAGAATATCATTGATAATCTCCAACAGCGAGTGCGCGGACTGATTAATGGTGGTCATGTATTTTTCCTGAATTTCCTCTAATTCAGTTTTCATCAATAAATGGGTAAAACCAATAATTCCGTTTAAAGGTGTTCTGATTTCATGCGACATATTCGCCAGAAAATCAGATTTTGATTTATTGGCGGCTTCTGCCAATTGTTTGGCTTTAATCGCGTCTTCGGTTTCTTTTTTATTGGTGATGTCAAAGTAAATTCCACCCACAAATTCAATTTCATCACCTTTTTTAATAACGTCACCAAATTCTTCCACCCAAATATATTCTCCTGTTTTTCTTTTAATTCGGTAAACATTGTGCAACGGAATTCCATTTTGAAGATTATCAATTTGATTATTAATAACTTCATCGCGGTCTTCATGATGAATAAGGGATAAAAACGAAAGATTATTTTCGATAAATTCTGCTTTAGAATATCCGGTTAAATTTTGAATTTCGTCGTTTAGGAAAATTTTAGTTGAAAATGCATCAAACTTCGATAAATAAACGGTTCCGGGAATATTGTTGGCGATTAATTTGAATTTTTCTTCACTTTCAATAATCTTACTTTCGTTTCGGTTTCTTTCTAATGCAGATGAAATGTTATTGGCCAAAACCTGAAAGATATAAATTTCCTCTTCAGACCATTTTCGTTCTTTGGTACAATCATCAAAGCCAATAAATCCGGTAAAAATATCGTTGATGTACAACGGCAGGATTAGAATTGATTTTATTTCATTATTGATGAGTAGTTGTTTAAAAAACCTGTCTTCAAGCTTTCTGGTATACGTATTTACGATTCGTTTATTTTTTGCGGCTTCAAAGATTTCTTTCAAATTATCCTCGGTCATATGCCGCAAAGGTGTGATTTGATGCGGAATTCCTTTTCGCGACCATTTGTATTTTTGAACAACAGTATTGGTCGTAAAATCTCTTTCATAATAAAACATATGATCTGCTTTTGAAGCTTTTCCAATCAAATCATATGTTTCCTGAAACATTTGCTCTGTAGATTTGCTCATCAAAAATTTCTCTGTACAAAGGGAAAGTGCTGATAAAAGCTGACTTTTAAATTCTAATCTTCGTTCTGTTTCCAAACGCATCTGCATCGAAATAGCGAGCGAAACAACGTCAGAAATAGTTCTGGCATAATTGATATCTTCATTATCCCAATCTCTTTGTTCCTCTGTACTTTCAAAACAAACAACACCGGCCAATTGTCCGCTTAAAAAAATGGGAACATCCAGCATTGATTTAATTTTGTTTTTAGTGAAATAAAGTTTTTCAAATTCAGATGTTTCTAATTTATTAAAAACGTCCGGAGCATTTATAATTGCTTTATTTTTTAAAGTCTCAAAATATATAGGATAGGATTCTTTGTTTAGAATGTTTTTATCGTTTAAATTTTGATTGTCAACACTATATAGATTTTTGCAGCTAATTAAATCTCTGGAGTATTTCCAAAAACTTACGCGATTAGCCTGACTTACAGTCGAGGCTTCTTTTATAATATAATCGATAACCGTATTTAAGTTATTGTAAGTACTAAAATCGGTTGTGGATAGTTTTTTAGTTGAATTATTATAGGCTTCGATTTTTTCGAGACGTCTCTTTTTTTCGTTTTCGGCATTTTTAATTTCGGTAATATCCCTTGCAATTCCTGCAAAACCAATAGTTTGGTCTAAATCATTTTTACGAATGATGATCTTTTGCGAAATCCATAATTCCTGTCCGTTTTTCTTTAAAATAGGAAGTTCAATTATGGGGAATTTATTTCCGTTACTTTCAAAATTCTCATAAAAATCAACCGCACTCATCGAGTACTTTTCATGAATGAAATTTGAATAATGTTTTTGAAGTATTTCGTCTTCAGAATAACCTAAAAGAGAATATGCAAATTCATTTATAAAAGTAAAATAACCGTCGGCATCAACTTCAAAAATAATATCTGTCGCCGTTTGAATTAAGTTTTTGTATTGATCCTGAACAATAATCTGCTCGGTAACATCCTGACCAATACTTATAATTAAATCCTCAGAGAATTTTTTATCTTTCCATTGTATATATCTGTATTCTCCGTTTTTAGTCTTTAATTTTCGAGTATAAATTTTATTTTCTTCATGATGTATGATAGAAATATTTTTGTTGTATTCGTCTCCTTTTGTAAGCTTCCAGAAATTAAGCCCCATAACTTCTTCGGGCTGATAACCTAAAATAGAAGTTACGGTTTCGCTGCAAAATAATATTTCACCTTTTTGATCTGTTGCAATTGTCAATGAATTTCCTTTGTGTACAATTTCGTTTGCAAACCTGAAATTGTCCCGATTATTTTGTAAAACGGCATATTTTACCTGATTAATAATAAAAATCAGGATGCAGAAATTAATTAATAAAATAGAAGATTTTAAAGGAATTAATTGAAATGTAACGGTTGAAAAGAGAAATATAAAAACGAGGGCAACAAAAAACCAGTAAATTTTAATTGGTTTTAAAATGTTGTAGGAGAAGAAAAACGAAATTAAAAAAACGATTATGGGAACAACATCTTCTGCCAAAAAAACAATGTTATAACAAACGTAACTAATGTAAATAAAGAAGCAAAAAATAAAAATATACTGAATTTTATCTCTCAGCCATTTTACTTTATCGGTTATTACATAAGCTACAAGAACAGAAAAACCAATTGAAACGTTTACGACCAATAAACTTTTTGGCCTGATTTTAAAAATTTCATTTATGATTTCGATTACAATAACTGCAATTCCAAAAAATAAAATATAAAGCTGATATTCCCTTCCTGCGGTTTCTGCTTCTTTCTTTTTTTCGATGAAATTTCCAATTTTTGCTTTTATGCGAAAAAATTGATAAACCAAAAGTCCCAAAAATCCCAGCAAAGAGAAGCCGAGAACTATAAATTTGGGATTATTATAAAAAATAATATCTGAATTGAAAACATACCAGTTTGTCATAATTGATTTCAGAGTATTACCAGAACAGGTAATACCTGAAACCAATAGATTGAAAAAACTATAGTTTTCTACCATAGATTTTGGGATATGTTTGGTTTAGTAAATAGCAATTTAAATTCTAATAATAGAGTTGGTTAAGCCCTTTGAAATTTACTAGAACTTTGTTTTTATTCAAAATCCGATCTTCCAATTGAATCAATAGAATCTGCTTGCTCTTCTTCGGTAAAAATTGAATAATAAGTAGCATATGTTACTGATGTATTGAAAATAACAGTAAAAATTACTCCGATGCAGCATGCAACAAGACCCACTAATGACCCAAGAAATCCTATGACAAACAGAGCGAAAATTATTAATGGATTTTTACCTACAATAACAATACTTGATTTAATGGCATCTATTGCTTTAAGATTTCCAAAAATCACTAAGGGAATTGCAAAATAAGTAAAAAACGAAATCATTATTGATATTCCGCCGCCTAAAAACATGATTCCGGTACTGTCTAAAGCATACGAAATTCCAGTACTTACAATAGCTAACAGAAATGCTAAAGAGAATAATTGAAAAAAGTACGGTGCTTTATAATAGGTAAAAATTGTAGAAACATTAAACTCTTCATCTTTATCTGCGCAGTCAGCCATTTTAAGAAACCCGGCTCCAAGCGGTGCAAATATTGCGCTTACAACTGCAACAGCAACTGTTGAAAATAATTGTTCAAGATAAGTAAGTTTTTGATTTTCGAAGTTTTTAATAAAATCTTCTGAAAGAGCTTGTATACCATAAACTACGGTGGCTAATCCCATGATTACTATAAAAGCAAGAATTGAAAACACAAGAATTATCAATCCGGAATACAAAGCTATCTTTTTGTAATTTTCAAAAGCATAAGTAAAAACAGTAGAAAAGTCTATCGAATAGCCATCTTTTTTGATGTCCTCAATTTGTTCAAGTGTAGATTTCATTTTAAAAGTAAAGTTGTTTTATATTCTTCGTCGTAATAAATTAGTTGACGTAAATATAATATTTTAAATCAATTCCGAATAAAAATCTACAAATATTACGAAATTGTTTCCCTAATTTAAAGCCAGTCTAAAATTCGTTTTATCGAAGCGAGTTTGTCTTTATATGGCGCGTAACGCATAGGCAGATCAAGCCAGTTTGCTTTTTTAACTATTGCTTTATGATGCGAAAAAATATCAAAACTCAATTTTCCGTGATAAGCTCCAATTCCGCTGTGGCCAACACCGCCAAAAGGAAGCCTTTTATTAGAAAAATGAACTACTGTATCGTTTATGCAGCCGCCTCCAAAAGAGTAATTTGCAATTAATTTTTTAGCAAATGATTTATTTTCACTAAAAATATAAAAAGCGAGAGGTTTTTCGTACTTACTAATCACATTATGAATGTCAGCTTCGGTTTCATAAATTAAAATTGGTAAGATTGGCCCAAAGATTTCTTCCTTCATTACAGCACTATCTAAACTTGGTTCTTCAATTAAAGTAGGAGAAATGTACAATTTATCAGCATTTGTATCTCCGCCAAAAATTACCTTTTCTTTTTCAATCATTTGATCTAAACGAACCCAATTTTTGGTATTTACGATTCGGGCAAAATCTGGTGATTTATCTATTTTTTTACCGTATGCTTTTACAATTTCTTCCATTAAAAAGGTGATGAAATTGACTTTCATGTTTTTTTGAATCAAAACATAATCCGGAGCAATGCAGGTTTGTCCGGCATTTATAAATTTTCCCCACACAATTCGTTTTGCTGCCAGTTTTAAATTAGCAGTTTCATCAACAACGCAAGGATTTTTTCCGCCTAATTCGAGTGTTACAGGAGTTAGGTTTTCGGCAGCTGCTTTTGCCACAATTTTCCCAACTGGAGCGCTTCCGGTAAAGAAAATATAATCCCAGCGCTGTGCCAGTAATTTATTTGAAACCTCGACACCGCCTTCAAAAACTTCTACATGACTGATATGAAATGTTTTCTCAATAATTTTAGCAATAATTGAAGAAGTATGCGGCGTAAGTTCTGAAGGCTTTAAAACGACTCTGTTTCCGGCAGCAACGGCTGAAATCAACGGGCACAAAGCCAATTGAAACGGATAATTCCACGGAGCAATTACCAGAACATTTCCGTAAGGTTCTTTATAAATATAATCTGAAGAAGGAAAATTAAGAAGGGAAGGGAAGACACGTTTGGGTTTTGCCCAGGAATTAAGATTTTTGATAGTATCTTTTAATTCCGAAATAACATAATTTGTCTCAGTTACAACAGCTTCGAATTCTGGTTTTTTAAAATCATCGTACAAAGCTTTTACAATTAAATCTTCGCTTTTTTGAATGTTATATAATAACTTTTTCAGCGTTTCTTTTCTGTAACCAATGTCGTTTTTGAATTCCATTTTATGATCAGCTTGTTTTTTAGGATATGCAAGTTAATCGATAAAATTTAAAAAATTAACAATTTAATCATAAAAATCAGACGGCATTCCAAATCGTTTCATCTGGAGTTGGCGCAATGATTGTAATGTTTTCTTTTGAAACAGGATGAACAAAAACTAGTTTTCTGGCATGAAGATGAATTCCGCCGTCGGGATTGCTTCTGTCGGCTCCATATTTTAAATCGCCTTTTATTGGAGATCCAATGGCAGACAATTGTGCACGAATTTGATGATGACGCCCCGTATGAAGATTGATTTCCAGAGCTGTATAATTTTGAAGTTCTTTGATTATTTTATAATCCAGACTTGCTGGTTTGCTGTCTGGAACTTCTTTTAAATGTGCTTTTGAAGTATTGTTTTTTTCGTTTCTTTTTAAATAATGAACCAATTTAGCACTAGCTTCAACAGGTTTATTTTTTACAACAGCCCAATACGTTTTTTTAGTTTCACGATTACTGAACAATTCGTTCATTCGCGTCAATGCTTTACTAGTTCTCGCAAAAACCACAATTCCGGTTGTAGGACGATCTAAACGATGAATCACACCCAGGAAAACATCGCCCGGTTTATTGTATTTGTCTTTTATATATTCTTTTACAACATCAGATAAAGGTTTGTCACCTGTTTTATCACCTTGTACAATATCGCCTACGCGTTTGTTAACCACAATAATGTGATTGTCTTCATGCAAGATTTGTAGATTATTTTTATCCGAAAGAATTTTCATATTAGACTTATGGAGGAATTTTAGATTTTAGATTTATGATTGTAGATTGGAAAAGTTTGGCTAAAGCCTTCAATAAAGCTTAAAAAATACCTCCAGCTAAAGCTGGAGGCAATTAAATTTTTGTGTTTTTTAAAACCTTTGAATCTTTGTCACTTTGAACCTTTGTACCAAAAAAAAGCTTAGCGTCTCAGAACCTTAGCAACTTAGCATCTTAAAATTAATACTGTTCCCCAGCATTAGGAAAATCACTCGACTTAACATCAGCAGCATATTGGCCAATTGCTTTTGTCATTAATTCGTATAAGTTTAAATAACGACGCAGGAAACGAGGACTGAATTCATTGTTCATTCCTAACATATCGTGAATAACTAAAACCTGTCCGTCTACACCGCCTCCGGCACCAATTCCAATAACTGGAATCGAGATACTTTTAGCTACTTTTTCGGCCAAATCAGCAGGGATTTTTTCCAGAACTACTGCAAAACATCCAACTTTTTCCAGCATTTTAGCATCTTCAATTAATTTTTCGGCTTCTTCTTCTTCTTTTGCACGAACGCTGTATGTTCCAAATTTATAGATAGACTGAGGCGTTAAACCTAAATGTCCCATAACTGGAATTCCTGCATTTAATATTTTTTTGATAGATTCTTTAATTTCTTTTCCACCTTCAAGTTTTACAGCATGTCCGCCGCTTTCCTTCATAATTCTGATAGCAGAACGCAAAGCCTCTTTAGGATCAGATTGGTAACTTCCAAAAGGTAAATCAACCACAACTAAGCCTCTTTCTACAGCACGAACTACAGATGAAGCATGATAAATCATTTGATCTAAAGTGATTGGCAGCGTCGTTTCGTGACCCGCCATAACATTTGATGCCGAATCTCCCACCAAAATCACATCGACTCCTGCGGTATCAACAATTTTAGCCATTGTATAATCATACGCGGTAAGCATAGAGATTTTTTCTCCGTTGCTTTTCATTTCAATCAATGACTTTGTTGTGATTCTTTTATAATCTTTTTTTGCTACTGACATTTTATTTTTTTTTTGAAGATGTAAAAGTATTGAATAATTATAACTTGAGAATCAGCAATAAAAGAATATTTCGACAGAAAAAAGTTTCCCGTCTTTAAATTCTAATCTAAACTGACTGTCTTCCATTATGATAGAATATTTATGTGGTGATTTTATCGAAGCATCGATATAAGTTCCATATTTTTCAATGAAAGCTTTTTCGGACATTGAATTATCTAAAACTGCATTTGGGTTTATTATAAATTTGTTGTTTTCGTTGATGAAAACTTTTACGATTTCTGCCTGATTTTTCTTTTCATCAACAGAAACTTCCAAGTCTGGATAATAGTAGAATAAATCACTAAGATAAATTCCGCATTCGTCACCAACATTTGCTTTTTTTGTTGGTTTGCCAAATACTTTAACTAAATCATTTTGTGATAAATACAACGATTTGGTTTTAGTTCCTTTTAAACTAAATTCTGCTTTTTTGACAAAAGAAACAATTTGTTCCGATAATTTATGTTTCGTTAAACCTTTGGCTATAGCCATATTTAATTCAGTTTCAGCAAGTAATTTAGGATCATTTATCTGCTTAACAACTTCGTAGTATCTTTTGTAAGCTGGTTCTAATTTAAAATATTCACTGTTCCATGCTAGTTCAACAAGTCTTTCGCTTACCGTTTTTCGTTCGGAAACTGCATTGATATCAAGTTTATCAAAATCTTTCAATAAAGTTTCAAAATCAGGTCTTACGCCAATGAATTTTCTCAACGTATATTTAGCATATTCTTCGTCAAAATTTCCATTAATATTAACCCAGTCTTCTTGATTTTTAGGAAGATAGTTTACAGCAACCGGATCTCCGGTAAAAAGGATTTCTTTAATTTTTGAATTTTTATCCGGCAGCGCTCTGGCTTTTAAACCTGCGACTAAAACAAATAAATGATTTCCGCCGTAATATGCATCACCGCCTTCGAGAATAGGACTTTCAGGATCTTTTATTTTGATATCTTTTGCATTTAATCTTGTAGCAACAAATTTCTCGGGGACATATCCTTCGTTAAAATTATCCGCCTGAACTTTATACCAGCCATTTTGGTTTTCTGATAATAACCGAACTTCTGCCCCATATTTAAAATAACCCAAAAAATCATCCGAAGTACTCGCTGAAATATAAAGTCTGGTATCTGAATTAAGAAAATAACGTTCCTGTGAATGCGATAAAAAAGAAAAGCATATCGCAATTAGAAAGTAGAGTTTTTTCATGAAGTAGTTTTGAGTTTTTGCCACAGATTAAAAGGATTTTCACAGATTTTTATTTATGCAAATTTTAAAAAATAAGAAGATTTAATTTTAAATAAAATCTGCTTAAATCTGCAGGATCTGCGTGAAAAAATCATTTTAATCCTTTTAATCTGTGGCAAGCAAATATTTTTAACAATCCGCCATGTTTACCGCAATGGCAAGTCCGCCTTCTGAGGTTTCTTTGTATTTAGAATTCATGTCTTTTGCCGTTTGCCACATTGTATTAATTACTTTGTCTAACGGAACTTTTGCATTTTTAGAATCCGTTTCAAGAGCCAATTCAGCAGCATTTATGGCTTTTATCGCACCCATTGTATTTCTTTCGATACACGGAATTTGAACTAAACCACCAATTGGATCACAGGTTAAACCTAAATGATGTTCCATTGCAATTTCTGCTGCCATTAAAACCTGAGCAGGAGTTCCGTCCATTAATTCACAAAGCGCTGCCGCTGCCATCGATGACGAAACGCCAATCTCTGCCTGACAACCACCCATTGCAGCAGAAATCGTAGAACCTTTTTTAAAGATACTTCCAATTTCTCCGGCAACCATCAAAAATTGTTTGATTTCTTTTTCGCCCGCATCATGATTTTCAATAACCAGATAATACATTAAAACAGCCGGAATAACACCAGCACTTCCGTTTGTTGGAGCTGTAACAACGCGGCCTAACGAAGCATTTACTTCATTTACGGCCAATGCAAAACAGCTTACCCATTTTAAAATCTGACGAAATTTTACCTCCGTTTTTCTGATTTCTTCCAGCCATGATTGCGGATTAGTATAATTGGAAAGTCCAATTAAATTTTGGTGCATATCAAAAGCTCTTCTGCGAACATGCAAACCGCCCGGAAGGATTCCTCCGGTATGACAGCCAATGTACATGCATTCCAGCATTGTATTCCAAATACGCATTAATTCGGAATGAATTACTTCTTCAGAGCGCATTGATTTTTCATTTTCATAAACAATCTCAGAAATCGATTTGTTTTCAGAAACGGTATAATTTAAAAGCTCAACCGCATTTTGAATTGGAAACGGAAAAGCACATTTTATGACTTCTTTGATTTTAGCATTTTCACGCTCTTCTTTTACAACAAAACCGCCGCCAATAGAATAAAAAGTAGATTCGTATTCAGAATCGTCATTTTTATAAGCCGTGAATTTTAACCCATTTGCATGAAAAGGAAGAAAGTCTTTATTGAAAACAATATCCTGCAGGAAATAAAACGGAATTTTATATTCATTTGCGAGATTGATTTCGTTTGTATCTTCAATGGTTTTAATGATTCCGGCAATATTTTCCACCGGAATATATTCAGGATCCTGACCACTTAGACCCAGCATAACAGATAAATCCGTCGCGTGGCCTTTTCCGGTTAAGGAAAGTGAACCGTACAAATCGACTTTTACACGTTTAATCTGATCTAAAATTGATTCATTTTTTAGCTCTTCTAAAAAACGTTCGGCGGCTCTCCACGGACCTAAAGTATGTGAGCTAGAAGGGCCAACACCAATTTTAAGCATATCAAAAACAGAGATACATTCTTCCATTGTTCAATTTTTGTTAAGACAAAGATAATTGAATAATGCAATGAAGAATTAATTTTGAATGTTAATCTTGCGTATTTGTTAAAAAAAATATTAAATTTTATTAATTCGGCAACGAAATAAATTTAATTCCTTAATATGTGGTTTTCGTAAAAAGTTCACCTTTTTTCGGTATTTTTGTAAAGATGCAACTATCAAAATCTGCTGTTTCTTTTAATTGCCCAAAATTGAAAATTAGCCGAAACTGTAGATGATTTCGTTTTAATTCTACCAATGTCTTTTTACGAAAATTTAGAATACCATAAAAAGATAAAATTATATTATGATAGAATTTTTCAAGCATTTTTTACACGAATTTGAATTACCTCTCAGCAATCCAGTATTGATTTTCTCTTTAATACTTTTCATTATTCTGCTGTCGCCCATTTTACTTAAAAAAATAAATATTCCGGGAATTATCGGTTTAATTATTTCGGGTGTTATTATTGGGCCGCACGGACTTAATATTCTGGCTAAAAACTCTGCTGTCGATTTATTTTCGACAATCGGGCTTTTGTACATTATGTTTATTGCGGGTCTGGAATTGGATATGAATGAGTTTAAAGCGAACCGAAACAAGAGTTTATTATTCGGATTCTTTACATTTATTCTGCCGCTTTCAATAGGTTTTCCGGTTTGTTTTTATTTACTGCAATACGATTTTAATGCCAGTTTTTTAACGGCTAGTATGTTTGCAACACATACTTTAGTAGCATATCCAATTGTGAGTAAACTCGGAATTGCAAAAAATCAGGCAGTTGCTATTACTGTTGGCGGAACCATTTTGACCGATACTGCCGTTTTGATTATTCTGGCCGTAATTATGGGAAGCAGTCAGGGAAGTTTAAATCAGGCGTTTTGGATCAAATTAGGTGTTTCATTGGCGATTTTCTCTGCCATAATGTTTTTATTGATTCCACGAATTGCCAAATGGTTTTTCAAAAAACTGGAAAGTGAAAAACACGCCCATTATATTTTTGTTCTTTCTGTAGTTTTCTTTGCGGCCTTTTTGGCCGAAGTAGCAGGAGTAGAGCCTATTATTGGTGCTTTCGTTGCCGGTTTAGCCTTAAATCCTTTAATTCCGCAATCATCAGCTTTGATGAACAGAATTGAATTTATCGGGAACTCCTTATTTATTCCGTTTTTCCTGATTTCTGTTGGGATGCTGGTTGATATCAGCGTGATTTTAAGCGGGCCAACGGCTTTAATTGTTGCGGGAACTTTGAGTGTTGTGGCTATTTTTGGAAAATGGATCGCAGCCTTTTTTACACAGGTTGTTTTTAAATACAGTAAAACCGAAAGACAGCTTATTTTTGGTTTGAGCAGTGCGCACGCCGCTGCAACTCTGGCCGTAATTTTAGTGGGTTTTAAAGCGAAAATCCTGGATGAAAATATCTTAAACGGAACTATTATTTTAATTCTGATTACTTGTATTGTGGCTTCTTTTGCAACCGAAAAAGCGGCTAAGAAAATAGCGATCTGCGAAGAAGAAATTTCACATGCAGACGCCGATAAAGATCAAATTTTAGACGAACATATTTTAATTCCGTTAGCAAAAACTTCGGCAGCCGCCAGTTTACTGGATTTTGCACTTTTAATAAAAGATAAAAAATCTTCGAATCCAATTACGCTTTTAACGATTGTACCCAATAACGATCAGGCTGAAAAGAATATTTTAAAATACCGAAAAGCAGTTGATAAATTTGTAATTCAAGGCTCAGCATCAGAAGTAAAAATAAATACGATTGCAAGAATTGACCACAATCCGGCGAGTGGAATTGCCAGAACTTCTAAAGAAATAATGTCGGATATTGTGATTGTAGGCTGGCCAAAGAAAACAGGTTTTCTGGATAAAATTTTTGGAGAAAATGTAGATTCAATTATAAACAATGTTGACAAAAGCTTGTTTATCAGCAGATTTCAAAAAACATTTATTGAAGATAAGAGACTGGTATTTATTTGTCCGCCATTTTCAGAAAGAGGAATTGGATTTCAGCTTTTATTGCAAAAAATATGCAGGTTGTCGCAAGAACTAAGTATTCCGATTGTAGTTCATGCCGAATATAAAACACATCAAACCATTCAACAGATTGCGAATAATCTCCGTTTGAATGCTAAATTGGGTTTTAAAAGTGTAATAGAATGGGATGATTTTGAATCAATTTCAGATGAGATTCGTGAAACTGATTTAATTGTTTTCAACTTATCGCGAAAAGGTTCTGTTTCGTATCATTCTATCTTTGACAGACTTCCGCAAAAATTCGAAAAATTCTTCAGCAATAATAATATCATTCTGGTTTATCCGCAGGACGATCGTAAAATTAGTTCTATGGATGCCTATGAAGATTTTACTGCATCGCCATTAACCAAAAGTCTGGAAGCTATTGAACAGATTGGCCGCGGTTTAGGAAGTATTTTGAAGAAGGGTTAGATTTAAATAATTATAAGCCATTAAATGATACCAAAGTTTCCGTTACTAGTACTGACATTTTTAACTTTTGCAGCGACTGCACAAAACAAAATGAAAAAAGCCGAAGAACTTATAGACAAAGCAGATCCAGGCTGGACTCTTGTAGAAGACTGGATTAAAACAGCAACAAATAAAGTGGAGGTTTTACCGGTTGATGCTGTAAAAGCAAAAGACGCTTTGTACAAAACTCAGGTGACAACCCGCTCGACAATGGGAGCAGTTATTTTTAATACTGGAGGAATTTTAATTGATGATGGGTGGATTAGGATTTTAGGTTCCGGAAGTTCAAAATTTAATCGTTCACTGCCAGATTGGAACAAAGGAAAAACATTTAATGAGTTTGGAGAAACACCTGCTTTTTTATTAATTGCCGATGATGCAATTGGCGGTTTTTATTTTTTAAATGGAGGAGGATTAGGAACTGATGTTGGGAAGATTTATTATTTTTCTCCTGATAATCTGGAGTTTGAACAGCTTGATATTACCTATTCTGAATTTTTAGGATTTTGTTTTAGCAATAATTTGGATAAGTTTTATGAAGGCAACAGATGGAATGGATGGAGAACAGAAGTTTCTAAATTAAAAGGCGATGAAGTGTTCAATTTTTATCCATTTTTATGGACTGCCGAAGGAAGTGATATTAATAAAAACTCACGAAAAATAATTCCGGTTCAGGAACAATACAGTCTGAATTTAGATTTACGAAAACAGCTTGGGTTTGATAAATAATTTCAAAAAGCAATAAAGATGAACCACAATATAAAATCAATCCGACCATTTATTGGCGCTAAAGATTTCGAAGTTTCGAGAAGTTTTTATCGCGATTTAGGTTTTGAAGAAGTAGTTTTAGAATCTAATTTTTCGGTTTTTAAATCAGGTGAAACTGCCTTTTATCTCCAGGATTATTATGATAAAAGCTGGATTGAAAACACGATGATTTTTATTGAAGTTGATGATACAGATCGTTATTATAAGGAACTTTTAGCCTTAAACTTAACTGAAAAATACGGCGTAAAACTAACACCAACCCGCCATTTAGAATGGGGAAGTGAATGTTTCCTACATGATCCGTCTGGGGTTTTATGGCATTTTGGAACTTTTAAAAAATAAGTTTGCCACAAATTCCACGAATTTCCACGAATTTTTTATTTTTAATTCGTGAAAATTAGTGTAATTGCTTCGCCTGTTCGCTATCGCTCGGGTCGTGGCAAAAAAATCACAACTCAAAATCCTTCAAATGAATTGTATTTTCTTTTCTCTGATACCAATCATTAAAAACTAATTCGAGTTTATCGGCTGTGAATTCTCCGAAATTATAATCCCGAAATTGCTCAACAACTTCAATTAATTTTTTAGGGTTTTGAAGTTTTTCTGTAAAACGCATTACTGTAGAATGCGCTGTAGCAATTGAATACCGACTGTCGATGCTTTGTTCTAAAGTTGAATTTCGAAAATTCTCACGAAGTTTATTTCTTAAATTATTCAAAGTTTCATCAGAAGGAAATCCCTGAATCATTATTGCAGAATTTGAAGCCGTAACACCGCGAAATTCAATTTTGATTTTGCTCAAATCTTCTAAGCTTTTTTCAATGATTTTAATATAATCTTCAATATTAATTTTATCTAGATTAAAACCTTCATAACACGAGATAATCGACATTACTGTAATATGAATATCAGAATCAGGATAATAATATTGATTGGGTTCAACTGCTTTTAATTCTTCTAAAAATAACTGAATATTGCTTTTTATTTTTTCGCTGGGGCGGAGGAGAAGCGTAATACCAAATCGGGAATCTGAAGGATCATTTATTTTAGAATCTAAGCTGTAATTTTGCTTTAAAATGGATTCAGAAGAAGTTTTATAAAGTTGATTGTAATGTTCTGCTAAATTCATTTTGGTTATTTCTTTTTCGCTTTTTCCAGATTTTCTTTCACTCTAAATTTTACAATTTTAGTAATTAAATCATACGGCATTTTTTCTTTTAAAGGAAACTGAACCGAACCTTTTCCAGATTTATATTTAGAAAGCTCTGCGGCAAAAGCTTCATGTCCGCTTGGTAAAGCATACAATCCGATATGATTTTTAAAAGCCGCAAAATAAACCACGATTCCATTTTGCTCAAACGCCGGCATCGAATAACTGATTTTTTCCTTGGCATCAGGCGCTGCTTTCTGAATCGTCATTCTCACTTTTTCTAAAATTTCCTGAACATCATTAGGGAATCCGCCAATGTATTCGTCGATATTTTCGGGTTTCTTAGTTTCCATTTTTAGCGAAGTTTATTTTTAAGTTTATTTTTTTGAATCTCGCAAAGTCGCGAAGGCGCAAAGTTTTTTTAGCTTGGCGTTCTTAAGGCAAAGCCTCTAATACTTTAAAAACTTTGCGAAAAATCTTTGCGCTCTTTGCGTTAAAAATCGCATTTTATGCTAATCCTTTTGGGAATCTGTCTAAAACTAAATTTAGCTGTAATTGATGCTCCAAAAACGCTTTTGCTCCGGCTAAAACTAACGTAAAACCTTCGGTAGAATTGCGAACCTGATCGATTATTTTATCTGAATCTCCTTTTAAACCTGAATTTGTTATGCTTACAAAAGTTTCATTTTCGTTTAACGGCGTAAAAATCCATTCTACCAAAGTTGTTTCATCTGGATTTCCCCATTCAATAACAATCTTTTTATTTTCCTGTAAAACTAATGTCGTAACCGAAAGTGAAAAACCATACATTTCCCATGTCCATTCGGTTTTTTTACCTTCTTCTAATTTTCCGGAACCTTTTGTAAACCAAAATTTACTGGTAATTTCCGGATCAATAAAAGCCTGAAAAACTTCTGAAACAGGTTTTCTAATCAGCATTTCGGCTTTTGCAAATTTGTTGTTTTCTGGTTTCATGATTGATAAGTAAAATGTGAGAGGTGAAAAATGAGTTGATTTTTGGACTTCTAATTTAAGAAAGAAATTCCAAAAAAAGGGAATAAAAAAATCCACACAAGCTTTTTAACTCATGTGGATTATAATTTTATATGTGAGAAGTAAAATTCCAAATTCTAAATCTGCAATCTAAAATCTAAAATCTGCAATTTACTCTCTAATTGTAGTTTTATCATGAAGTGCAATCTCAGCAATTTCGTCTTTACGTTTAAAACTCACACCTTGATGCTCCTGCATATATTTAATAAGATCGCTTGTTGCTTTTACCATTTGCGGCGTTCCGCCAATACGATCATGAAAACTGATTGACATTTGTCGGCGTTGTGTTTCGCTTTCGGCGTATAATTGGTCAAATTCCAGTTTTGCTTGCTGTAAAAACTGATCTGCCGAAAAGTTTTTCCCTTCAATCAAAACAATATCATTGCATCGAATAGTATACGGAACAACTGCAAAATCTTTATTTTTTACCTGAATGATAAAAGGCTCATCGCGGCTAAGATCATCAATATGATATTTGAATCCCAATTCCTGCAGGATCTCAAGTGTATTTTGTCCTCGGCGTAACCAGTTGGCATTGTAACCAACAGGAGTAAAACCGGTAACTTTTTTTATGGCGTCGACACCATCTTTTATAAACTTTTTTTCCTCTTCATAAGGCATGGTGTATTGTGTACTCCAGCTCATTCCGTGTGCAGCGGCTTCGTGGCCTCTTTGTACAATTTCTTTGGCTAACTCCGGATTTTTTAAAACCGCAGTTCCAACCATGTGCGACGTTACTTTTACACCTAGTTTATCCCAATTGTCGAGCATACGCGGAACGCCTTCTTTATATCCATATTCGTACCAGGTTGCCGCAGGAAGATCAATAAAACCTTTTTGTATATTTTGAGGAAATGGACTTTCTGCATTTTGAGGCTGTCCTCCGGCTTCAAACTGCATAGAAATCGAAACAACTAATCTTGAACCGTCTGCCCATTTTGTTTTTTGAGGAGAGAAAATTGGAGCATTTTTTGAAACTTCAGAAAAAGTTTCAATAGGATTTATCATTCCAACCATTCCAATTATTCCGGTTTGTTTAATAAAATTTCTTCTTGAACTCATACTATTTATTTTTTAATTAAGATATCAATAGCCCAGCTATTATAAGCTGCAAAATGCAATAGCAAAGCAAAAAATGCAATGTGAATTAACTGTGAGGGAACAGCTTCCCAGTTCTCAATCATCGAAGTACCAAATAATAAGACCAGCATAACAACAGCTCCGGCAATTAAAGCTGGTTTGGTAAATAAGCCTAATAATAACAAAAGACCAATGGTAAATTCGGCTATTGGTAAAATATAACTAAATGGTGTTACGAGGATTTTTGGCAGCATTGAATTTTCAAAAGTGCCAACCATCCAATTACTGAAAGTAGTAAGTTTTGGCAGTCGGACTAATCCGTGGCCAAACATGCTGATTGCGATTGCAAGACGTAATAATAAAAAAGAGGTTGTTTCCATATTAAGTGATTTTATACTACAAAGTTGCGGATAACAGCTTTTTAAAATTTGTACAATCATTGGAATAATTTGTACTTTTGAAAGATGGAAATTAGAAATTTATACCACCCATTTGAACTTCAGTTTTTAGAAGTTTTAGAATATGAAGCGAAAGAACGTAAAAATACTTTTTTTGAAATGGTTTTTGTTCTGGAAGGAAAAGGAACTCAAATTATAAACGATCATCGATGGCCTTATAGCAGCGATAAGTTTTTTTTAATCTTTCCGCAAGATACGCATAGTTTTGAAGTTACAGAGAAAACGAAATTTTTCTTTATACGATTTCATGACAGTTATCTTAAAACACAAAGCAGTGACTGGATTCAAAAGCTTGAATTTATTTTTCATAACCACAATCACAGGCCGGGCTGTATTTTAAAAACTGTAACAGACAAACCTTTGGTAAGGGCAATGATTGAAGCTCTTATTAGAGAAGAAAGCACGAACTTTCCGCAACAGCAGGAAGTTATTAAGCAAATTCTGAATACGATTATTACAATTGCAGCCAGAAACATTTCACTTATTGCACCACTTAATCTTAACCAAACCAATGTGGTTCCGAGTTTGGATTTGTTGAATTATGTGCATCAGAATATTTATCAGCCAGAACATCTAAAAGCGTCGAATATGGCGGCGGCATTTAATGTTTCATCAACTTACATCAGCGAATATTTTAAAACCAAAACAGGGCAGAGTATTCAGGAATACACAATGGCTTATAAAGTAAAACTAATCGAAACCCGATTAAAATTTACCAATATGCAGATCAATGAAATTGTATATGAATTTGGTTTTAGCGATGCAAGTCACCTGAATCGCTTGTTTAAAAAACATACAGGCTTGAATCCAAGTGACTATAAAAAGCAGTTTAAAAGAGTTTAATTGTAGATAAATCTAAATTTAAACTTTGTCTTTTTCAATCCATTTTCCAACCGTTGGCGGAGTATAATTTTTCATTTGGTTTAATAAATCTTCAATATCATCGCTTACTAAAAGCATTTTTTGATTGGCTTCTTTCAATAAACCTTTTTCTCTCATGGTTTGAAGTAATTCTAAAAGCGAATCATAAAAACCGTTGATGTTTAAAATTGCGATCGGTTTTTTATGTAAACCTAACTGCGCCCAGGTCAGCATTTCAAAAAGCTCTTCAAGAGTTCCAAAACCACCCGGAAGCGCAATTACACCGTCGCATAAATCATTCATTTTAGTTTTGCGTTCGTGCATGCTTTCTACCAAAATTAATTCGGTTAAACCTTTATGCGCAATTTCTTTTGATCTTAAAAAATTAGGAAGAACGCCAATTACAGTTCCGTTTTCGCTCAAAGCTCCATCCGCAACAGCGCCCATTAAACCCACATTTGCTCCGCCATAAACTAAACCAATATTTTGTTTGGCTAAAGTTTTTCCCAATAATTCGGCTTGTTCTTTATATATTTCTTCGGTACCAAAACTTGATCCGCAGAAAACAGTTATTTTTTTCATTTTTTATAATGTTATTTTATAGCGTTTTTATAGTTTGTTTTTTTGCCACTCCCGATAGCTATCGGGATAAAAGGATTAAAAAGGATTTTTTTTGTCATCCTGAACGAAGTCGAAGGATTACACATGCAGATCGATAAAGATTGATGATTTACTTTGTAGAGTTTCTTACGTATCCTTCGACTTCGCTCAGGATGACAAAACCTCCGTGTTAACCCGTTTCAATAAGTAAAATCCGTGTGCCATCCATCAAGTAATCAAATCCTTCTAATCTGCACACAAGAAACGTTTTCCATTTTAATTTCTTTTCCTGTTTTCTTCAATAATCCGGTTTTAGGATTTCTTCTAAAAACAATAATATTTCCAGTAATTACATTGGTAGCAACCAAGAATTTTCCGGTTTCATCGATGGCAAAAACTCTCGGATGTTTTCCTAAAGTCGATTGATAATCAATGTTTTTCAATAATCCATTTTCATCAATTGAAAAAATAGCAATGTTATTTTCTTTCCCTCGGTTTGTAGCGTAAAGAAACTTTCCATCTGGTGAAATATGAATATCAGAACTTTCAAAACCTTCTTTTATTTTATCCGGATGTGTCGCAATACGCTGGATTTTATTTAAAGTTCCTTTTACATAATTATAAACGCTTATCTGTCCCGCCATTTCTTCAATACAATATCCAAATTTCTGATTCGGATGAAAAGTAAAATGTCTTGGACCGGCTTCTAAATCAGTTTTGGTAAAAGGAATTTGAGCTTCGGTTAAAGGCTGTTTTTTATTTTCATCAAAAGCATAACTGCGAATTTTATCGGCACCTAAATCGGGTAAAAATAAATAATCGAATTGAGGCGAAAATACGGCAGAATGAACGTGAGATCTTGTTTGTCTTTCTTTGTGCGTACTTCCATCAATATATTGAAAATTCTGCGCGATAGAATCAATTTTTCCGTTTTCCAGAACTGGGAAAACCGAAACACTTCCTTCTGTATAATTGGCATTTGCAATCCATTTTCCGCTTTTGTGAACCGTAACATAAACCGGATTTTCACCGCCGCTTCTTTGGCTGTTTAAAAAAATCAGACTTTTGTTTTCGGGATTAAATTCAAAACTGCTTATACTTCCGGCATTTGGCGTTTTGGTATCCGTACAGGCGTAAACATATTTTCCATTTGGCGAAACAGTTAAATACGAAGGGTTTATAATATTTTTTGCCGAGGCTATTTTAGATAGTTTTCCGTTTAAAGTATCTAATTGATATATTTGAATTGCTTCTGCCGTTTTATCCCGATTATATGATCCTAAAAACACATAAGTATTTTGAGAAAACATACTGCAGGTTATCAGAAATACAATCGTTAGGAAGTTTATTTTTTGTTTCATTTTTTTGTGTCAGGTTTTTCAAGTTTCAAGTCTTGTAAGGCTGAGCGAAGTCGAAGCCCTTTGCGTACCCTTCGACTTCGCTCAGGGTGACAATGCAGTGTTTCAAGTTTTAGGTTTCAAGTTTCAAGTTTCAGGTTTTCAATCTAAAATCTAAAATCTGCAATCTAAAATTATTTAATACCTTTCCACCATTGTTTAAATTCCTGATTTTCATTTTTTAGTTCCACTAATTCTCCAATCATTGGCGTAATTAATGGAACTGGATTTGCTGAATTTGCATTGAGTTCTGTGACTCTAATTAAGGGCTCATCCCAGGAATGCAGTGACAAAGAAAACTTTGACGAATGCACCGGAAATGCTCTTTTTGCTTTTAAATCCTGAATTGCCTGTATCACATCTTCGGGCATATTATGAATGTATTTCCAGTTTTTATTGTATTGACCGTTATCGATTAAAACAATATCAAAAGGGCCGAATTTCTCGCCAATTTCTGCAAAGTGCTGGTCGTAGCCGCTGTCTCCGCCCAAATACATTTTAAAATCTTTGGATTCTAAAACAAAAGAAGTCCAAAGTGTATTGCAGCGTTTAAAACTTCTGCCAGAAAAATGTCTTGACGGAGTTGTATAAAGCGTTAGATTTTCGTCTAATTCTATTTTTTCATGCCAGTCTTTTTCGATAATATTTTCTTTTGGAAATCCCCAAAACTCAAAATGAGAACCAACGCCAAGTGCTGTGATTACTTTTTTAGTTTTCGGCTTTAGCTGAAGAATGGTTTTATAATCTAAATGATCATAATGATCGTGTGTAAGCAGTAAATAATCAATTTCAGGAATGTCATCAACGGCGTAAATATCTGTTCCTTTAAACGATTTTGTAGTTCCCGCAATAGGAGAGGCGTTACCGCTAAAAACAGGATCGATTAAAAATCGTTTTCCTTCAAGCTGAATATAATAAGACGAATGTCCAAACCAAACTAAAACATCCTGATCGAGAGGAATTTCGTGTAAATTGGTTTTGACTGACGGAATTAAATCGGTTGGGATTTTCCTGTCGACTTTTTTGAAGAAAAATTCACTTAAAACGCTAAAATAAGTCGCGCCTTCAGCAAGATCTGGTGTGAAATTTTGGTTTTCGAATTTTCCGTTTTTGTATTGAGGCGATTTTTCAATTAAAGCTAACCTTTCGCCGGAAGGCTTTTTTCCGAATTTTGGATGTTGTAAAAAATTGTAAACGAGAAGCACTATTATTAATAGTACGATTAAGAATGTGATCATTTTTATTTTTGGGGATATAAATTTTTAACTTCTTCAATCGAAAGCGAAATAATCTTTTTTAAGATTTCAACGTCGATATCAGCTAATTTCTTGATGTAAATACATGCTTTTGATACTTTGTATTTTCCTAAGTTTGAAAAAAGTTCTTCTCTCTTTTCTTCGGGTAAATAAAAATAAACTGTTGTTGCGGCTTTTCTGGGAGAAAAAGCGGCCAAAGGTGCGTCGCCTTCGTGTCCCGTGGCATATTTGTAATGATAAGTTCCAAAGCCAATAATACTTGGTCCCCACATTTTAGGTTCAAAACCTGTAATCGCTTTCATTATTTTTACCAGTTCAAAAGCATCATTTCTTTTTGCTTCGCTGTCTACAGTATTTATAAAATCAATAACACTGCTTTGGGTTTCTGCTGTTTTATTCTTTGCCATTGTCTTTTATTTTTGATGTACTAAATCGCTTTTCAGTAAAATATTTTTGATTTTAAATTCAGAAATATAAAACAAATCGCGGCTTTCGTTCATTTGATTTTCTAACACAATTAAGCTGACATCACTTTCAGGGAAATATAAATTTACTGATGAAAATCCGTCGCCTAAACCGGTGTGACCTACATATTTTACCGCTTCTTTCTCAATAATTTTAATTCCGTAGCCATAACCTTCATCTGCTTTTCCGAAGAAATCATGCTGCGCCAATATATTGTGTTTCAGCATTAATTGATACGTTTCTGGTTTTAGGATTTTTCCTTTATGAAGATTATTATTCCAAACCGATAAATCATTTACGGTAGAAACAACTCCGTCTGCACCTAAACTTTGCGGCGTAATCTGCGTAGTTTTTACAGCTTCAAATTTTCCATTTGAGTTAATATTTCCCGTAACTAAATTTTGGGTTTTATCTTTAGCATAACAAAAAGTATTGTTCATTTTTAATTTCTTAAAAAGAGCATTTGCTACTTCCGTATAACTTTTTTTGGTGCTTAGTTCAACGATTTTTTCAGTAAGGCTAAAGCTTAAATTTCCGTAACTAAACTGAGTTCCGGGTTTAAACGCCAATGGTTTTTGCAAATCGACAATTCCGTGTGTATGATTTAAAAGTTGATGAACCGTAACCGAATCTGCCCACGATTGGGTTAATTCCGGAAGATATTTTTTAATTGGAGTATTTAAATCGACTTTACCTTTTTCAACTTCCAACAAAAGTAAAACCGCAGCAACCTGTTTGCTGTTTGACATGATCTCAAATTGAGAGTTTACCGTTAAAGGTTTTTTGGTTTCAAAATTGGCAAAACCCTTTGCTTTTGAATACACTGTTTTTCCATTTTTAGAAATCAAAACAACACCGTTAAAAACCGGAGAAGTTGTATGTTCAACCAGACTGTCAATTTTAGAAGTGTAAGCATCTTTCTTTTGTGCAGAAGAATAGCAGTATGACAAAAGAAAAGTCAAAAGTAATAAAGCAGGAATTTTGTATTTAAGGTTCATTTTTCAGTCTCGATTTTTTTTAGTTTTCAGTCGCAGTCGCAGTTTTCAGTTTTTGACTCAGTTAATAATTAACAATTCACCATTAACAATTCACAATTAATTCAAAACATTCCATTTTCATTAACCATTTCACCCGGAATAGGCTGTCCTAAATCCCAGAGTTCAATTATTTTATCTGATTCGAATTTAAAAATATGAACTACGACAAATCCCAAATCGGTTGAATTTTGTTTTAAATGCGAATGTACAGCGACCAAATCATGGTCAGCAATGATATGATGAATTTTAAAAATTTTATTTGGATTTTTTCTTGCTGATTCTTCCATTGCCAGCATTAAAGTCTGGGCATCTCCTTTAAAATGAATATTATGATGCTTAAAATTTTTGCCTACATAAAGTCTAAAGGCTTCATGCGGATGCCCGCTTGCAGCAAGTTTTAAGAAGTTTTCTACGATTTCTTTCTTAGTCATAATCTACAGGATTAAACAGCAAACTAAGTTATGAAATTTAGAAGTACTTTTTGAATTAAAAAAACCTGAAAATTTTTATAAATCTTCAGGTTTTATCTGTGTTATATCGATGCCTAATTTTGTGAATTCTTTTTCGCCTAAATCGGTAATATAAAAGTGTTTGTCGGCGGGATTTTTCTTGGCAATCCATCCTTTTTCTGCAAAAGTTACAGCGAGCAATTGACCAAGTTTTCCGCCAATATGTTCGTAACACATTTTTGCCGGTTTTTGTTTGGATGGTTTCCCGCTCATTTTACTGAATTTTAATAGGCTGTTTTCTGCGTCTTTTTACAAACTAATCTCAAGGCCAAATAGGCAGTTGGAATATAAGCAAAAACCAAATCTATAAAGGTAAACCACATTGGTGCTGGCAGAGAACAAACACTTACGATTCCGCCTAGTAAAAAGAAAGCTCCAATTACCAAGGCTAATTTCTTTTTATGATTAATCGCGATTAAAGCGGTTGTAACTGCTCCTGCAAATGTTCCGATTGCGTGAGCCAGAAATGGAAAAATAAAATGTTGTACTTCAAACAAATGCATTGTTTTTTGCAAACCTTCCATGGTTGTGTTGTCGACTCCATCTGGCGGTGGAATAATTGAACCGCTGATTAAAATGATACTCATATTAACAATACTTCCAATAATAATTCCGGCAATAACAGCCAAAGTATTCCTTAAAACGGGATTCATAATTTTGATTTTATTGTTACGAATATAGGAAAATTATGCGTGTTTTGCCCGGATTTTTTTTAATTGAAAGACTGTCTGAATTCTAAAGGAGAAATGCTTGTTTTTGTTTTGAATAATTTACTGAATGACTGTTGATGTTCAAAGCCTAATTCATAAGCAATTTCGCTTACGGATAAGTTTGTAGTCGAAAGTTTTTCTTTTGCTTTTTCGATCAGTTTGTCGTGAATGTGCTGCTGTGTGCTTTGTCCGGTAAGATGTTTTAGTAATCCGCTTAAATAATTGGGAGAAACGTTTAGATTATCGGCAATAAACTGGACTGTTGGCAAACCTTTTTTAGATAAAGAATCGTTTGTAAAATATTCTTCCAGCAATTTTTCTAAACGAGCCAAAATCTCATGATTGCTTATTTTTCTAGTAATGAATTGTCGGTTATAAAAACGTTCAGAATAGGTTAGAAGTAATTCTATTTGTGCTATAATAACATCCTGACTGAATTTATCAATATTAGATTGGTATTCCTGCTGAATATTTTTCATGATATCGATAATCATTTTTTCTTCTTTATCAGAAAGATGAAGCGCTTCGTAAACCGAATATCCAAAATATTCGTATTGTTTGATTTTCTGTGCAAGCGGCGTATTCCATAAAAAATCGGGATGAACGAGTAAGGAATATCCCGTGTGCTGCAGTTCTGAATTTCCTTCAATAGAAAAAACCTGACCGGGTGCAATAAACAATAAAACGCCTTCTTTAAAATCATATTCCTGCTGTCCGTAGCGCATTACAGCATTGGCATTTCTTTTTAATGCAATAGAATAAAAGTCGAGAATGAGACTTTTGGGTTCTTGTTCGTTGAGATATCTTAAATCTTCAAAATTATAAACGCTTACAAGCGGATGTTCAGGCTTTGGCAAATCCCTAAACTCATGAAATTCGCTGATACTTTTTATTCGATGTGGTTGTTGATTTGCCATAGCCTAAATTACCTATTTTTGATTATATATTGCTGCAAATTCTTTTGCATATTCTGCCAGCTTTGTTTTTCCTAAAACTGCCGGTTTGTTTTTATAATAATCTTCGCCCAATAAACCGCTGTAAAGTGCAGCGTACATTTCGACCAAACCTGCTGCGATTTTGGGTTGCATTCCTACTGAAATTAATCCGTTTAGAACTTCTTCATCGCTTATGAAATTCCATTTTAAATCTGGTTTTCCAATTGCTGCGCCTAAAATTTGAGCAGTTTCGTGACCATTTAATTCTTCACTGGCTACATAACGAACTTTTTTTCCGTCAAGCGGAGTTGTAAGCTCTTCGGCAATTGCTTCTGCAATATCATTTGGAGATACCCACGGAACTAATTCATCGGCACCATAATTTGCCGAAATAAAACCTTGATTTTTAATCGCAGGAATGTAAGCCAGTAAATTGTAGTAAAAAGAAGTTGGACGCATAAACGTAATCGAAACGTCTGAAAGCTGATTTAAAACCGCTTCGATTTCATTGTAACGTTGAATAATTCCTGATTTTTCTTTTAAATGCGCTCCAATACTGCTCAGGAAAACAACACGTTTTACTCCGGATCGTTTAATGGCTTGAGCATAAGCGTTTCCGATTTTGCGTGTAAAAGCATCTAAATCTAAATTGGGATCGAAATAATTGGCACGCGGAATCATGCAGTAAACGGCCTCTGCGTCTGTAAATGTTTTAGTTAAAAAATCTACATTTTCGACAGAACCAATAGCAGCTTTTGCGCCTAAGGTTTCGATTTCTTGTTTTCTTTCGTTACTGCTGGCAATTACGGTAACGGAATGTCCTTTTTCAATTAATTTTTTTGCCAAAGGCTTGCTGATGTTCCCTAGAGAACCTGTAATTATAATTTTCATAAGTTCTAAATTTTGATGTTACAAAGTTGCGTAACATCAAAAAGATGGATGTAGCCAAATCTACTATTGTTGTAGCCTAAAGAGTTGCTAAGATTCTAAGTTACTAAGATGCTAAGTTTTTAATGTTTTGCTTTTGCCCACGGGTTTTACGGATGAAACGGGTTTTCACTGGTTGCTTTTTTTTTTTTT